>JABJAG010000241.1 GCA_018666195.1 Alphaproteobacteria bacterium | reverse complement strand
CCCGTGCTGCCCGCCGCGATTACCGGATCGCACGGCGGGTTTTCTTTCCAGCCATTGGTTCGGGCCGCAAGCAACAGATTTCTGCGTGCGGCCGGGTCAACCACGCCATCATCAGCAAGGCGTTGTGGCCACACATCGGTCAGAACCTGCAAGAACTCGAGGGTCTGTTGCCAGTGACGGGCGTAATCGTCAGGCACCAGTCCGCCAAGCGCAGAAAAATCCAGGCGTTCGGTCTGGACCTGATCCAGCAAACGCGCGAGTTCTCCGGCCAGTTCAGTCGCCTGATCGACCGTGAGCGCATGCGCCCCATCGCCCAGTCGATGCTGTAACTCCTGCGCCAGCAAAAGGCGCCGGCGCAAATCCGGTATCGCTGGCGGGATCTCTGCGGAATCCTGTCCCGCTCCGACATCGATATCGGTGATCTGAAGTTCATCTTCGTCGATATCCCCAATCGGGATCATCCGCGGCAAAACAAGAGCACGACCATCGGACAGCCTCAGGAATGTTTCCTGCAGCGCGCGGCAAGCCCGGCGCGTGGGCAACAATACAGTCATACGTGACAGTGCAAGCGGATCATCCCGATCCGCACTGGCGAGCAACTGTGCGCCCAGGTCTTCAAGAAACGGCCGATGCGAAGCAATCGAGTAGAGGCCGGGATCCGGGAGTGCCATCAGTCGAATCAAATCGTCAATGTGCTGAGGCGATCCGCCCATGCACCGCGTGCCACCAGTCTGACCGACCGCCCATTTCCAGCATCTGAAAGATGCACCTCCAGACGTTCTTCCGGCAGGGCATCATCAAGAATTTCCGGCCACTCGATCAGCACCGCACCTTCGTGACAGGCTTCGTCGAGACCGAGTTCAAAGATTTCGTCGCGCGAGGTCAGACGATAGAGATCGAAATGTGCAACCGACAGGTCATCGGTTGCATAGTGCTGGACCAAGGTAAAAGTGGGGCTTGGCACCGGCCCGGCATGACCCAGACCCCGCAATACACCACGTGACAACGTGGTCTTCCCCGCACCCAGATCGCCAAACAGAGCAATCACATCACCTCGCTGCAGCTGGGTTGCGATTCGTTTGCCCAATGCTTCGGAAGCCTGGGGGTCAGACAATTCGCAGGTCGCCTCCATACAGGCCACGACCGAAATCATCGAGTCTCCGGTCACACTCATATCTCTGAGTCGGCTTCGGTTTCCGAACGTGGCTTCACCGGCAATCGGCAAATGATCGCAGTGCCTTCATTCGGAGCCGATGTCAGTTCGACATCTCCGCCGTGCAATTCGACGAAACTCTTCACCAGACTGAGGCCAAGCCCCGCGCCAACCCCTGATTGCCGACCGCGCGGTCGGTTGCCGCGCTCGAATTTCTCCAGGACACGGTCGTGCTGATCTGCATGGATACCCACTCCGGTATCGACCACGCTGATAATAACGTCGCCGCCATCCCGCTCGGCGCCCAGGCTAATCACACCCTGTTCAGGCGTGAACTTGATCGCATTGCTCGTCAGATTGAACAACACCTGCTTCAGGCGCCGTTCATCGGCAAACATGTTTCCGATATCAGGCGGGCAATTGAGCACCAGCTTCTGCTCTTTCACTCGCGCACGCTCCCGGTTGAGAGCAAATACGCCAGCCATCATGGTGTGAATATCGAACTGGTTGCGGTCGAGCGCCATATAACCAGCTTCAATCGTTGCCAGATCGAGAATGTCATTGATCAGCTCAAGCAAGGCCTCACTGGCCTCGAGGATACCCGACAGATAGTCGCTCTGGCGTTCGTTGAGCGGCCCGAACATGTCGCCATTGAGAACTTCGGCGAACCCGATAATGGTGTTGAGCGGTGTCCGCTGTTCATAGGACACATTCGCCACGAACTCAGACTTCAGGCGATCTGCCTCTTCCAGAGCTTCGTTACGTTCACGCAGGGCACGCGCCACCCTGTCGGCATCCGAAACATCGAAATAGGTCATGAGCATCATGCCATCTGGCAGCGGCACACCCGCGTACTGCAACACACTCCCGTCAGCACGTGAAAGGGTTCCCGACACCGGTTCCCGCGACATCATTCTCGACCGTACTTCTTTCCGCTCTACTTCCCACTCATCTTCAGAATCAAATTGGTAGAAATGTCGGGACTTCTCGATCAAATCACTGATCTGCGGCTCCCCCGCCAGATCGGCCTCGCTGAATTGCCACAACCGCCCATAGGCAGAGTTGCAAAGTTTCAGGCGCCCATCCGGACCCACCAGAACAACACCTTCATACAGATTGTCGAGAGTCCGCCTCTGCACCTCGATCAGCGTATTGTAGTGCGCTTCCATGGTCAGGCGGTCCGTGACGTCCTCGAAGGTAAACATCAGGCCACCCAACGGGTGAGGCGACACACGCTTGAACAAAGTTTTGCCGTCGGGCAGATGCACCAAAGTTTCGGTTGGTGCGATCAGTGACGTGAAAAGCGCAATCTGAGATTGTTTGTGGGCGCGGAAATCGACCTCTTCGGTGACCAACCGACGTTCACGCAATTTCTCAAGCTCTTCACCCAGCGTTGGCTCACTATCGAGCCACTGGGTATCTGCATCCCATTGCCGAGCATAGGCGCTGTTATAAAACTTCAGGCGCGTGTCAGACCCATAAATCGCAACCGCGACCGCAAGGCTTTCCAGCACATCGCTTTGCGCTGCGATATGGCTTGAAAGCTCCTGCTGCACTTCTTCCAACTGCGTAAAGTCCAGCGCGTAGCCCACAACACCCAATTCATCGTTGGGCACCTCGTTGAACTCGATCAACCTGCGTTCACCACCGATCACAACATGCCGGCTCTCCGATTGCGACAATCCGCTGGATCGCGCACGTGCCGCAATCTGGGTGTTGGAGATTGTCTCCACATCTTCGAGTTCAGATGCCCGCGCGTCTTCGCCATCCACATCTGGATGAACCGCATCCACATAGGCCCGATTGACCTGCGCCAGCGTCAGATCCCGGCCACGGCGCCAAACCATAAATGGCAACGCATCCAGCATGGCGCGATATCCATCGCGCTCAACCTGCGCTGCTGTAAGCTGGATCGCCGTATCCGATTGCACCGCAGTTTCACTGGTGACATCCGATACCCAGAGTACATCCAGAACCGACTTCCGAGCACGCCGTCCATCGATATGCAGGGCTTGCCCGGCGTCGATTGGGAGTAAAGTGAGAGAGAACTCTTCACCACGCATCCGCAGACCGTCGATCAAACGCTCGAGCGTCTGTGCATCCGTATCCCCGAATTTCTGCAAGAAACCCTGCAGCCCATCAGCATCTTCCGGCAGCATTTCACGCAGACCATCAGACATCATCGCGGCCCCGTCCTGCTTCCAGGTCAGATATCCGCCTGGCACGGTGGCGAGGACCGCATCCAATTGCGCCCGCAAATCCTGCGACCGGGCAAGTCGGCGCACTCCGGCAGCCCGGCAAAGCGCAAACCCGAAAGCACCCGCAACCGCAGCAATAATGAGAGTCAGTGTTTCAGTAGACACAATCTGCCGTTTCGCCCAATCACGAGAAATATGAGCCATACCGATGACGAAGAACGTCATCGGTATGGTCTATCTCATATAACTCTAGTGCTTTGCCTGCGTCGGTTGAACAACGCAGTTGGGCCGTCCGACAGGATTATTCGCTAGTAGCGATAAGCGTCGTTCTTGAACGGACCGACAGCCGGGATGCCGAGATATTCAGACTGCTTGTCAGAAAGCTTGGTCAGCGAAGCGCCGACCTTCGCCAGATGCAGCAGAGCCACTTTTTCGTCGAGATGCTTGGGCAGGACATAAACATCAAGCCCATAGGCGCCAGTGTTATTCCAGAGTTCGATCTGAGCCAGCACCTGATTGGCAAACGACATGCTCATCACGAAACTCGGATGGCCAGTGGCATTGCCCAGATTCACAAGACGACCTTCGGAGAGAAGGATCATGCGCTTGCCATCGGGGAACTCGATCTCATCGACCTGAGGTTTGATGTTCTGCCAGTTGAAATTCTTGAGCGCGCCAACCTGAATTTCGGAATCGAAATGGCCGATATTGCAGACGATGGCGCGATCTTTCATTGCGCGCATGTGGTCAACGGTGATGACGTCAACATTGCCCGTGGCCGTCACGAAGATATCGCCGCGCGGTGCAGCGTCTTCCATGGTGACAACTTCGTAGCCTTCCATGGCAGCCTGAAGTGCACAAATCGGATCGATTTCAGTCACCAGAACGCGGCAACCGGCGTTCTGAAGCGATTCAGCGGAACCCTTGCCAACTTCGCCATAACCGGCGACGACGGCGATCTTGCCCGACATCATGACGTCTGTGCCACGACGGATGCCGTCGACGAGACTTTCACGACAGCCATAAAGATTGTCGAATTTCGACTTGGTCACCGAGTCATTCACGTTAATGGCCGGGAAGAGCAAAGTGCCCTTCTGTGCCATCTCGTAGAGACGATGCACGCCGGTCGTCGTTTCCTCTGTCACACCCTTCAGGCTTTCCGCGACCTTGGAATACCAACCCGGCTGCTCGGCCAGGCGCTTCTTGATCGAAGCATAGGCGTACTCTTCTTCTTCGTTCTCGGGGTTGTCGAGAACCGAAGGATCAGTCTCCGCCTGCTTACCAAGATGGATCAGCAGGGTGGCGTCGCCGCCATCATCGAGGATCATGTTAGGTACCCCGCCATCCGACCAGTCGAAGATCCGATGCGCGTAATCCCAGTATTCTTCCAGGGTTTCACCCTTTACGGCAAAAACCGGCGTGCCCGTGGCTGCGATGGCAGCGGCAGCATGATCCTGGGTCGAATAAATGTTGCACGAGGCCCAGCGCACATCGGCACCGAGAGCTTCGAGGGTTTCGATCAAAACCGCGGTCTGAATTGTCATGTGAAGCGAGCCGGCAATCCGCGCACCCTTGAGCGGCTGGTCCTTGCCATATTCTTCACGGATAGCCATCAGGCCGGGCATCTCGACTTCAGCGAGATCAAGTTCCTTACGGCCCCACTCGGCCAGTGAAATGTCGGCGACTATATAATCGCCGTCACCGGCGGACTTATCGGCTGCGGATGACATCGACGTTCTCCAATTGAATTCCTGTGTGCGAAAGCGGCGTATAGCAGACGCACTATGGTGCGACAACCAAGCGATTCACCATGGTGAATTCACGCCATCCATGCCACCGGGTAATGAAATACAACAAGACAATAAAATCCTGACCAGGAACCTGTTTTGGCAGCTGCTGTAACCGCCCTGTCACACGGAAGCGCTAATTCAAACAGCAGTTATCAGGCAGACATCCGGGCGGATGTCAGCCAAGATATACATCTGATCGGAAGGAACTGAGGGCATGTTCAAGGAAATTCTTTTCGGGGGCACCGCCCTCATGGGCGCTGCAGCCATTTCAACGCCTGCCGCCTCCAGCAATATTGGAACCAAAGATGCCATGAGCGTGACACTTCGCGGCGAAATGCGGTTCAATCTCGGCTTCTACGATCAGGACGTCTCAGCCGGAGTCGGGCGCGGCTAAAGCTTCATTGTCGATGAGTCCGAGTTGAAGATCGATGCCAGGAACACGGCCGATAATGGCATCACATATGGCGTCAGAATCGAACTCAACGCGGCAACAGCCGACAACGCGGGCGCTGATGAAGCCTATGCGTTCCTCCAGAATGAGTGGGGCCGCATTGAACTGGGTGATCAGGACGATGCCTCGGACCGTATGGCACTCCATGGCTACGAAGTGCTTGTCGGCCAGGCCGGGGCCGATGGCGATCCTGCCGACTACATTCAGTTTGGTGGCAGCACGATCTCGGGACAGGGATTCAATTCGACCGGCGACGACACCAAAGTGAACTATTTCTCGCCACGGTTTTCTGGGTTTCAGTTTGGTGCTTCCCTGACCCCGGATAGCGGCGCCAACTCGGGTACGAGTTCGCTGACCGAAACCGACAATGATGGCAACTTCGAGAATGTCTTCGGGCTCGGTGCCAACTGGAAAGGCAAGTTCGAGAACATCAAAATCGCTGCCGGTGTGGTCGGAGAGTTCGGGGACAGTGAAACCCGCACTGGCGCAGACACAGAAGGCGCAATCAAATCGATCGGGGTTGGCGCCAATGTGACCTTCGCAGGATTCGGGTTCGGCGCCTTTTATGCTGACCTTGCCGAAAAAGGGCTCGCGCAGGCCGCACGTGCGGCCGGGCAGGATTCCGGATCCTATTACGATCTCGGCATGTCCTATTCGACAGGCCCGTGGGGCGTAAGCCTTGGCTACTTCTCCAGCACTGTCAGCAACACAACCGGAATCTCCGACAGTACCGCGACAATCACTTCGCTCGATGTCGCATACGAAATCGCACCTGGCTGGTCGCTGAACGGCGCCCTTCATGCGGCCGAAGCCGGGAACATCAATGGCACTGCGGTTCCAGTGAACAATGATGCCACGGTGTTGATCTTCACCAACATCTTCAAATTCTGACCTTCACATAAATCCTGATCAGACTCCGTCGCGAGGCCCTCCACGGAGCGCCGCGTTGTTCACTCCGGCTGTCTGCACAAGAAACGCTCACGCATGCTCACAGATTAGGCAAGTCATTCTATTTATTGCGATAATTCTGCAACAGAGCTTCGAAATATCTTCGCAAGATCGTTTTCCCGATTGCCGAGCGGGTCTCCATCTCTAGGATGCCCCTCGTTCCTCTTCCAATAAATCATAAGCAAACAATCAACAAAGTGGAGGACGCAAACGCCCTGAAAGGGAGCCCCATCGGCTCCGTGAGGCGACACATGTGTCTCTTGATTTTCCCCTGCGCTCAACGCGTGGACCCACTTGTTGGAGTTTATCCCTATGACGAAGAAAAGCTTTCTGCTCGGGTCGAGTTCGCTCGCCACAGCAGTCCTAATTGCAACCGCCGCACAGGCCGGCTCGGTCGGCTCGAAAGACGCGATGAGCGTCTCCGTGGGTGG
>JABJAG010000031.1 GCA_018666195.1 Alphaproteobacteria bacterium | reverse complement strand
CTGCCGCCTTGTGCTTTCATTTTCGGTATACCTGCACTCAAGACCAAAAAGGCACTGTCCAAAGTGATGGCACAAGACCGGCGCCAATCCTCCGCGACTTTCAGTTTGGGCAGTGCAAACTTGATGCAGATCGTCCTGTCGGCCAACACCACCTTGCCGATATCCGAGGCAACCCCGCCGGTCAGCGGCTCTATTGATCGGATGTCATCAGCATGACCGAGCCCAAGCTCGACCACCAAGGCAGCACATCGCGTTTCAAAATCGGCCGTCATTGGACAAACCGATTTTTGGGCTTCCCGATCACATCCGTATCGAGTGCTATCATCGCCCCGTCCGCATCCTCCGGATTTTCCATCCCGAAACGCGCCGATGTAACAATCAAGGTGGACAAATCCGATCCTGCAAACGTGGTGGCCGTCGGATTTTGCGCGGGCACAATGATTTCACGGTCCGGTTTTCCGTTTGGATCATATCGGATCACGCGCCCTGCGCCAAACCGCGCGGTCCACAAAAACCCTTCTGCATCCACACAGGACCCATCCGGGACGCCAGGCCCACCAGAGACATGGACGCGGCGGTTGGAAATCTCACCCATCGTATCGTCATAGTCCCAAACCCAGATCGTATTACGCAGGCTATCGCCAAGGTAGAACCTGTCGCGTTCAGGCGACCAGACCATCGTGTTCGGTATTCCAAATTCGGGTTCGGTCATTGGCACCGCACCCTTCGCGTCAATCCGAAACAACCGCCCGCATGCGCGCGCCTGTTCGCGGGGCTGCAGATCGTCACTCAGATTGTTTTCCATACTCGCGACCCACATCCGCCCTGATGGATCACAGGCCCCTTCGTTCAACCGCATCACAGGATTGGTTTCGGCTTGGATCAGCGGACCAGTTTTTCCGTCGTGCCACCGCGCCACCCCTTGGGCGAAGGAAACAATCGCCCCCCCAACCAGGTCGAGTGCAAGTGCAGTCGGTAGATCGTCAGTTGCAAAATTTGCAGTCTTACCGCTCGCAAGATCGCGGGCAATGAGCGCCCTACCAGTGATATCTACTGACCAAACCTTACCATCGCACGGATTCCAAAAGGGGCTTTCGCCAACGCCATCGCGCAAGTCTCCGAGGACGCGGATGTTCATCTTGCGGCCCTAGCGTGTTCTGCGCTTTGTTCAAAATAATCAGGGAACTTGTCGCGAGCTTCATCGATGTAATCAAAAATGCGGCGTAGATGTTTGATCATGCGTTCTTCGGCCAGCGCCTCGTCGCCGGCCTCGATTGCATCGGCTATGGCAATGTGTTGTTTGATAATGGTGTCGAGATCTTCGACGGCCGACACCATCAGATGCCGGAACCTGTCCATGTGATCTTTGAGGCGGAAGATTTCGGGCAGAACGCTTGGCTGTTTGGCATATTCCGCGATAAGACCGTGAAATGCTTCATCAGACGCATAAAAGCTCTCGGTGTCTTCGAATGTCACATATGTGCGCTGCAAGGTTATTTCCTTGCGCAGCCCTTTGACCATAGCAGCCCCTTCGCCCGAAGACATTGCGCGTCGCAGCAATGCAACTTCTAGGGCCTCGCGCATGAACTGCGACCGGTCGAGATCCTCGAGGCGCAAAGGTGCCACCCGCGACCCACGCTGTGGAACTACATCGACAAATTTGTTCTCTGCCAATTTTGTAAGCGCTTCACGGGCCGGGGTTCGGCTGACCCCCAACATCTCTGAGACCGAAGCCTCAGACAGAACCTGATAGGGCTTCAGCTCAAACCTGAGGATTCTCTTGTGCAGCTCATCATATACCTGTCGCGCCAATGGCATCGGGCGGCCAGACTTTGCGCTTTTGAGAAGTGCCATATTTTGACCCTTTCATGATTGTTGAACCTGCAATCCCTGCATAAAATGTCGTCTAAGCAGAAAGAACAACACAATACTGGGAAGAGAGGCCAGAAGGGCTGCTGTCAGTACGATATTCGGCCCAATCGATGAATAGCTGCCTTGGAAGACCAACAAAGCATTCATGATTGACCGCGTTTCCAAGCGGTTGCCTAAAACCGTCGAGAACAGCATGTCGTTCCAGATCCATGTGAATTGCAGCAAGAAAACTGCCGTCATTGGCCCGATCGTGTTGGGCAGAATGATACGGAAAAAGACGGTAAATTCGTTCGCCCCATCCATCCGCGCGGCTTCGTCCATTTCACGCGACAGGCCGGACATAAAATTGCGCAAGACAAGGGTTGGGAACGGGACGCAAATTGCGGTGTAGAACAACAGCATTCCCATATGCGAATTCAACAGACCCAGTTTCTGATAGCCGAAGAAAAGCGGAATGAGATACATCTGAAACGGAAAGACAGTGCCTGCGAAAATGAGCATGAACCAGCCATTTCGGAACGGGATATCAAGGCGCGTAATGGCAAAGGCCGCCATTGCCGCGAAGAATACCGCAAGCGATGCCCCGACAGTGCCATAAAAAGCAGAGTTCATCATGGCTTGCCCCATGCTCCCCAGCTCCCATGCGCGGGTCACGTTATCCCACAATGGTGCGATCCCTTCGGGCAGTGCCAAGGGTGGGTTGCGCGAATATTCATTGCTCGATTTGAAGATCGAAATCGCCAGGAAGTAGAATGGAACAATCCAGAGCAATGCGAACCCGATGGCTGCGAACAGTTTCAAGGTGCTGCCTTTGTGTTTTGCAGCTTCGCGCCGTTCAATCGCGTCAAGATCAAGTGTTGAGATATCAAATGCCATTAGCGTGTCATCCTATCGACGCGGCCCTGAAGAACCGTTTGAACCCATGTCACGCACAAAACGACCAGGCCAATGATAACCGCAACCGCAGAGCCGAAGGCCCAGCTGCCTTTCTGGAACGCCTCGAAATACATGAACACGGCAAGGGCAAGGCTGCGTTGACCGGGGTAATTCGCGCCCATCACCCAAAGCAGATCGAACACCGTGAAACCAGCCAAGACCGATAGAATAGTGACCATCAATAAGGTTGGCATCAGCAGCGGCAGGGTAATGTAGCGGAAAATCTGCCAGCGGTTTGCACCATCAATATGGGCGGCCTCAATCGGATCCTTCGGGATCGCGGCCAGGCCAAGCAACAGCAACACCATGACAAGGCCAGCGGTTTGCCACACGAATGTTGCAATGATTGCGGGGGTGACTGTGGCATCGCTATACAGCCAGCCAATGTCGACATCGCGGCCCGAGACAAGCCCAAGACCACGGTTCAAAAGGCCATCGGGTGCGTATACGTAAAACCACAAGACGCCGACCGCCGTGGGCGCCAGAATACGCGGAATAAAAATAATGTTCTTGAAGGTCTCAGCACCGCGTAGGTTGCGAAAGAACATGGCCATGCCAAGCCCCAGCGCGATTGGAAACACAACCGAAGCACCGACCCAGATTGCGGTATTAATCAGAGCCTCGTTGAAGAACGGATTGCCGGGCATGCGTTCGTAATTCGCAAATCCGGCATATTCGCCAAAGCCTGTAAATTTCTTCCATTTTGTAAAGCTGAGCCAGATATTGAACAAGACAGGCACCAGCAACACGCCCACTACCAGAATTAGGGCAGGGGACATGAAAACAAGCGCCAATCCAAGCTGGCCGCGCCGCCGAGCACGTGCGTTTCGGGCGATCTGATCAATCCCAATCCGGTCAAGCAGTGCTTTGTCTTTGGCGGCGCGGTCCATGTTTTAAAAATCCTTAATTACTGGTCAGCCCAGTAGGCGGCATTGAGGGTTTGCATCGTCGCCATGACGTCGTCTGCAGTTTTCATTGTCGGATCGAGCATAAAGCGGTTCATTTCCGCGACCAGTTCACCCTGAAGATCCGGTGGGACAGCTTCCCACCAGCGCAGATAAGCCGTCGCGCTTGTCTCAGCGATATCCGCATTTACTTCTGCAACGATTGCATTCGGGGCTTCGGCCGAATTGTTCCCGATATAGTTTCCGGTCGCGTCACCCCATGCGTTTGCGCCCTCATCAGACACCCAGAAACGCAACGCTTTCATTACGTTTTCGTCCTGAGCACCGTCAACAGATACCACGAGTGGCGATCCTTCGACGATCACAGCTGCGGGTGCGTCATCAATGGCATTCGGCATGATGAACACACCTAGATCGTCAGCCGGAACACCTGCTTGGACAACCAGTCCTGCGGCCCATTCACCGATCAAGTACATGGCACCTGCGCCCCGTACATAGTCGTTGAATTCTTCTGTGGACCGCGGATCAGAGAAATAACCCTTCGCGTACATATCTGACCAAGCCTCGAACACAGCGCGCACTTCCTGTCCGTCATAAGCGACGGAGCCGTCGTTCAAACCGTTGTAGGCTTCGGGATGCATGCGCAACATCAACTCTTGGAACCAGATAAAGCCGCGCCAGCCCTCATGGACCGTCGCAAGAAAAGGCGTTTCTCCGGCGGCCACAATCGCGTCCGCATTGGACATCAGTTCGTCCCAGGTTTTTGGTTCTTCCAAACCCAGCTCTGCATAGAGCGGCTTATTGTAAAGCACGACCCAGCGGGCCAGAAGAAGCGGGACCGCATAAGTCTGACCATCTACGACGAACAGCTCTTTAGAAGCCTCGCCATAACCGCCAGAGTTGATCATCTCGTCCCAAAGATCATCCAGTGGCGCAATCTGACCGCTGCTCACAAGCTCTGCAAAGGTTGCGCCGGTCCACCACGTAAACATGTCCGGAGTTTCACCAGACGCAATAGAGGCCTGCACAAAGGCCTTATACTGCTCCGCGTTGGCGTAAGGTGTTTCCGTGATGGTGACACCAGTTGTCTCTGCCGCAGCATCCCCGACGGACTGAAGTTGCTCAGACCAGAAGCCTTTGTCGTGAAATAACTGGACTTCCTGCGCAAAAGCGGGCGCCGCAGCAAGCATAACGCCCACCGCAGTTCCTAATAATTTCTCTTTGATCTTCATTTGTCTTCCTCCTTGTTTAATCGTTTCTTTAGGTCGTTCTGAGCGAGACCTCCGTATCCGCATCGAACAAATGCAGCCGTGATCCCGCGATATGAAATCTGAGGTTTTCGCCATCGGCCACAATGCGCGGCTGTTGCATCCGCGCGACGAAATCGACCGATCCGCACCGCGCGAATAGCAGGCTTTCATTGCCCAGAAGCTCGGTCAGGGTGATTTCTCCCCTGATTGAAATTTCTCCATCGGGCTTCATGCCATGGCCTTGGGGAATAATGTCCTCCGGTCGAAGCCCGCCGGTCACACGCTGCCCGTCGGTCAAGGCCCCGCCGTAGCTTGCAGCGTCCAGCGGGATGGTAATTTCAGGAGTGACGAAGGCAAAATTTTCGCCGTTCTGTTTGATCACGCCGTCAAAGAAATTGATCTGTGGCGATCCGATAAAGCTTGCGACGAACTTGTTGGCAGGGCTCTCAAATACCTCAAGTGGCGTGCCCTGTTGTGCAATCTCGCCGTCTTTCATCACGACAATCACGTCGGCCAGTGTCATCGCCTCGATCTGGTCGTGGGTTACATAGATGGTCGTGACACCCAAGCGATGTTGCAAGCGTTTGATCTCAACCCGCATCTGGTTGCGCAGCTTGGCGTCCAGATTGGACAGGGGTTCGTCGAACAGGAAAACATCAGGTTCGCGGACAATTGCACGCCCCATTGCTACCCTCTGGCGTTGCCCACCCGACAGTTCAAACGGGCGGCGGTCCAGATAGGGTTGTAGTTCCAACGCCTCGATCGCGCCATCAATCCGGCGGTCCATGTCGGCCGGATCGACCTTTGCCAGCTTCAGCGAAAACGCGAGGTTTTCCTTAACGGTCAAATGCGGATAAAGTGCGTAGGTCTGGAACACCATCGCCACGCCACGATCACGCGATGGCAGATCATTGGCACGCTTGCCATTGATCAGAAGCTCACCGTGGGAAATGTTTTCGAGCCCCGCAATCATGCGCAACGTCGTTGATTTGCCGCAACCCGACGGCCCCACCAGCACCACAAATGCGCCGTCAGGGATATCAAGGTCAATGCCCCGTACAGCCAGTTGGCGACCGTAAACTTTTACCAATTCCCGTACTTTCACGTCGGCCATTAGAACAACTCCGGAACGGTTTTGACTTTAGGATCAGCGTAGTTTCGTTCCGGCCAGATCGAATACCATTCAGGCCGCGCAGGGTCGCGGTCATAGGTGTAGCCGCCTGTCTCGCGGAAATATTCAGCATATTGCGCCAGCTTCTCGCGGCTGACCTCGACCCCCAATCCGGGGCCTGTTGGCACATCGATATGGCCATTCTTGTAGGTCATTTTGCCACCTTCAAGAATATCATCCTTGAGGTGGTGATAATGCGCATCGGCGGCGAAATTCAGGTTTGGCAGGATCGCACCCAGGTGCAGCATTGACGCCAGTTGGATGCCCAACTCACCCGACGAATGGACAGCTGCAGAGCGTTGGAACGTCTCAAGAACATGACCCGCTTTTACAGACTGCCGGAGCCCGCCCCAGAACGTGGTGTCCAGCAGGATGACATCGACAAGATCGTGACGAATACACTGAGCAAGCTGTTCAAAATTCACAACGACCATGTTTGTGGCCGTCGGGATCGGCTGGCCGTCACGGGCACGCCGCATCCCGTCCAAACCCCACGTAGGATCTTCGAAATAATCGTTGTTGAGGGGGGCAATCGCGCGTCCGACGCGGATCGCTTCTTCGACAGACCACACGCCGTTAGGGTCAAGGCGTACACGGTCCTGCGGAAAGGCATCGGCTAATGCGGTAAAAACCTCTACATCATGGTCCGGGGCGAAGTGGCCGCCTTTCAATTTATGCGTGCGAAACCCGTGCTCATCGCGCAGCGCCCTTGCATGGGCCACGATTTCGTCTGGCATCGTTTCGCCGCCCACGCCATCAGCCTCATAGCGATAAAACAGATAGGACACGAATTCGACCGAAGTCCGGATCGCACCGCCCAGCAGCGCATGGGCCGGAACACCCAGCCGCTTGCCTGCAAGATCCAGGCAAGCCATTTCTATGGCTGCATGCAATTGCAACCTGTTGTTATACAGGGTCGCGGTCGGGTTCATAATCTTCCAGCGTAGCTGCTCTAGGTTCAGCGGGTCATGCCCCTTTAGATAAGGCAGCAATGACATAACGGCGCCCTCGGCACTATCACCGCCACCACCCAGTTCGCCCCAACCGGACAGGCCGTCATCGCCGACCACTTCGATAATGGTGCGGATAAAGCGACCCCAATGCGCGCCCGCGGAATGCCTGAGCGGCGCCTCTAGTGGGACGGCAACAGTCGTCACTTTGATGTCGGCAATCGTCACGAATTCTGACCTTTCATTTCGGTGACCCCCCAATACGCGTCATCAATCCACCATCGACCTTGATAACTTCACCGGTGATGAACGATGCATTGTCTGACAGCAAGAAGGCCACGACTTCGGCGACTTCGCTCGCCTCTGCTGCGCGTCCAAGCGGGTGCATACTATTAATTTCGGCCCACACTGCATTGGGATCGTCAGCCAGATTGACAGCCCAATCCAGCATCGGCGTTTTGACCGAACCGGGTGCCACAGCATTTGAGCGCACTCCCGCAGCCGCAAAATCGACTGCTATAGATTTCGCCAGCCCGATCAGACCATGTTTAGACGCGGTATAGGCGGCAACATTTTGCTGTGTCGCCAACCCCTGAACCGAAGCCATAAACACGCAGGGACCACGGCTTTCCACCAGTTGCGGCAAGAGCGCCCGCGCCATCAAATACGCGCCGCTTAAATTGACGCCTATAACTTCGTCCCAAAGATTAGGAGTGGTCTCCGCCGCTGATCCATAGCGCTGAATACCTGCATTGTGTGTGAACCCGGTTGCGCCACCCAGGTCGGCAGCCGCAGCAGCGGCGTGTTCCGCGGTTGCTTCTTCTGCAACTGAGCCAACAATGCAAACTGGCGATCCGGGCAGTGCCGCTGCGGTATCGCGAAGCGCTTCCTCATCGGAATCAACGAGCACCAAGGATGCGCCGTCATCAGACAGACGGCGCGAGACGGCTGCGCCGATCCCCTTCGCTGCGCCCGTTACGACGATACACATAGCTCCCTCCACGAATCATCTCATAAAGAGCATTGCACACTACCATGGTAGTGTGCAATGCTCCGGAAATTAAGTAGATGCGCAAGGTTCGGTTTCTCCAGAAGAAACGCGTTTAAAAAGACTGACAACGCTGTACCATTATAACCGGATATTGCGGCGAAAGTCTGCTTTCGAAAGCCATACAATAATCCCCGCTGCGAAGCGGTCGTTTGCATTTGGCGCCTGTTGTCTGACTTAAATGGCTGCTTCAGTGATCTGCGCTAAGTTGCACCAAATCCCTGCTTCAAACGCGAGGAGATGCTGCATCAGCGAAGTTGGGAAACATAATGTCGGCTTTGTCCGCAGAGCTGCCGTTCGCTGTGCGCTATACCAATGTCAGCTATGCGGACAAAGTGGGTTTGTGCAAACGCAGCATTTTCTGGCTTTCGCGGCGGTGAATTTACGGAGATTCAATAGACACT
>JABJAG010000240.1 GCA_018666195.1 Alphaproteobacteria bacterium | reverse complement strand
GGAAAGCGCAGGGACTGGATTTCAGCAAGCTGTTCTTCAAGCCCAGCGAGGCTGCGCATGTGGATATTCATCGGACCACCGAGCAGAATCACCCGATCAAGGACATCCTGGATCGCAAGCTGATCGAACAGGCCAAACCGGCCCTTGAAGACGGCACACCGGTCCAGATCGAACTGCCCATCGGCAACACCGACCGCACGGCCGGAGCCATGCTGTCGGGTGAGGTGGCCCGCAAATATGGCCATGCCGGTCTGGCGGAAGACAGCATCTGGGTCACTCTCAAAGGCGTGGCCGGGCAGAGCTTCGGGGCCTGGGTCGCACGTGGCGTGACCCTCGATCTCGTGGGTGAAGCCAATGACTATGTCGGCAAGGGGTTGTCAGGTGGCAAGCTGATCGTCCGTCCGGACCCGAACAGCGGCATCAACCCGGATGAAAGCATGATCGTCGGCAACACGGTGCTCTATGGCGCCGTGACCGGTGAGTGTTATTTCCGTGGCATCGCCGGGGAACGTTTCGCCGTCCGCAACTCGGGCGCCATCGCGGTGGTCGAGGGCGCAGGCGATCACGGCTGTGAATACATGACCGGCGGCATTGTTGTGGTGCTGGGCCAGACCGGCCGTAACTTCGCGGCGGGCATGTCGGGCGGCATCGCTTATGTGCTTGATGAGGATGGGGACTTTGAAGGTCGCTGTAACCTCGCGATGGTTGATCTGGAGCCCATTGAGGGCGAAGAAGAAGTGATGGAGAAGTTGCATCGCTCGGACATCGAATCCCACGGGATGGTCGATGTGCGTTCGGACATGACGCGGTTTGACGCGGAACGTCTGCGTCAACTGATTGAGAACCATGTGCGCTACACCGCATCCACGCGCGCGCAGCACATTCTCGACAATTGGAGCGAGTATCTCCCGAAATTCGTGAAGGTCATGCCGGTCGAATACCGTCGGGCGCTTCAGGAAATGCAGGTAGAGCAGACCGGTGATATGAATATCGGCATGCGGAGGGGCTAATGGGCAAGGTTACAGGATTTATCGAGATAGAGCGGCACGACCGTACCTACAAACCGGCCGCAGACCGCATTCGGAACTTCAAGGAGTTCGTGATTCCGCTCGAGGAACGCGATCTGGAGCGCCAGGCGGCCCGCTGCATGGATTGCGGCATTCCGTTCTGTCACAACGGCTGTCCGGTGAACAACCAGATCCCCGACTGGAACGATCTGGTCTACAACTCCGACTGGGAGGAAGCCTCACGCAACCTCCACTCCACGAACAACTTCCCGGAGTTCACCGGTCGTATTTGTCCGGCACCGTGTGAAGCGGCCTGCACGCTCAACATTGATGACTCCCCCGTCACCATCAAGACCATCGAATGCGCCATCGTGGATCGCGCCTGGGATGAGGGCTGGATCAAGCCACAGATTGCCGAAACGAAAACGGGCAAGCGGATCGCCGTTGTTGGCTCCGGCCCGGCCGGCATGGCTGCAGCCCAGCAGCTGGCGCGCGTGGGGCATGAGGTTCATCTCTATGAGAAGAACGAAACGCCGGGCGGCCTGCTCCGCCTCGGTATTCCCGACTTCAAGATGGAAAAGCACCTGATCGACCGCCGGATGGATCAGATGATTGCCGAAGGTGTGGTGCTCCATTGTGGCATCCATATCGGGGTGGATATGAC
The DNA here is from genome assembly GCA_018666195.1 of Alphaproteobacteria bacterium. GTDB lineage: Bacteria > Pseudomonadota > Alphaproteobacteria > UBA6615 > UBA6615 > JABJAG01. Next base: position 2,040 of record JABJAG010000240.1, on the reverse strand, counting down.
TGCGGCTGAACTTGAAGCCAATCACGACGCCGTATTGCTTTGTGGTGGTTCTGAAATGCCCCGCGATCTTCCCGTTGACGGGCGTGAGCTCGATGGCGTGCACTTCGCCATGGACTTCCTGCCGCAACAGAACCGCCGTGTGGCGGGCAGTAATCTGGGTGAAGTGGAACCGATTCTGGCCTCAGCCAAGCACGTCGTCGTCATCGGCGGTGGCGACACCGGCTCGGATTGCATCGGCACCTCGATCCGTCAGGGTGCTCTCTCTGTCGTGCAACTCGAAATCATGCCCGAGCCACCTGAGAGGGAAAACAAGGGCCTGACATGGCCGCACTGGCCGCTGAAGATGCGTACCTCATCGAGTCAGGAAGAGGGCGCGGAGCGGGACTTCGCCGTGACGACCATGAGCATGGGCGGCGAGAACGGCCATGTGACCCATATCAACTGCGCGCGGGTGGATGAGAAGTTCCAGCCGATCGCAGGCACGGAGTTTGAGCTGAAGGCCGATCTGGTCCTGCTCGCGATGGGTTTTGTGCATCCGGTCGCTGAAGGCCTGATCAATGATCTCGAACTGGAACTCGACGGTCGCGGCAACGTGCTGGCGGATACGAACGCCTATGCCACCAACCGCGACAAGGTCTTCTCCGCCGGCGACATGCGCCGCGGCCAGTCACTTGTGGTCTGGGCCATCCGCGAAGGCCGTCAGGCCGCGCGGTCGGTGGATGCGTTCCTGATGGGAAGCTCTGAACTGCCGCGCTAGATGGGGTCTAGTCAAACAGCGCCACAGCCCGTGTCCAGCCGGCGGTGCCGCCTTTAATCTTGCAGGGAAAGCACGTCACCACAAATCCGGTGTCGGGCAGTTGCTCCAGGTTTTGTAGCTTCTCGATCTGGCAATAGGGCTCTTCGATGCCCGCATAGTGGCCCTCCCAGATGATCGAGGGGTCTTTCGTTTCTTCCCAGAGCTTTGCCGTGTGGGCGAACGGTGCGTCCCAGGTCCAGGCGTCGGTGCCGCACACGCGCACGCCGCGTGAAGTGAGATAGAGCGTCGCCTCGCGGCCCATGCCGCAGCCCTTGTCGATATAGTCGTCCTGTCCATAGGCTGCTGCTGCCGAGCTGTTCACCACCACGATGTCGAGGGGCTGCAGGTCGTGGCCGATCCGTTCGAGTTCGGCTTCGATGTCTGCGGCGGTCACCAGATAACCATCCGCGAAATGCCGGAAATCCAGTTTCACGCCCGGACGCATAAACCAGTCCAGCGGCATCTCATCGATGCCGGGCATTGGGTCACCGTTCCTGTCCACCGGGTGATAGTGCAGCGGTGCATCCACATGGGTGCCGTTGTGGGTCGCTAAGGTGATCGTTTCATAGGCCGAGGCCACACCACCGGGCAGGTCGTCCGTGTTGAGGCCCGGATAGAGCTTGCGCCAGCGGTCCAGATTGTCCCCATGCTCCATCATCTTGAACGTCGGCCGCATGGCCGGCGGGTCAACGATGGTCACATCATCCAGAGTCATGGAGATATCAACGATTTTGCCAGGGATCTGCATTGGCTGTTCCTTTGTTCGAAGCCTGTTTCTGCGTTTCGTTCGCGTGCTGATTCAATGATAAGCTGACTCGCAGACGCGGTCATACCGCGCGGCACAGCATGTGGAAGGATGCGCGATGAAGGATTTGGTCCTCAAGATCGACGAGATTTACGTTCCGACGGCACGCCGCCTGACGGTGGACCCGGAAAAGGTCACCGAAATTGCCGAAAGCATGCTCGAAGACGGCCAGAAAACCCCGATCATGGTACGCGATGACGGCAAGCGGCTGATACTTGTCGAGGGCCTGCAGCGGATGGAAGCTGCCAAAACTCTGGGTGAAGAGACCATCGTCGGCATCAAGGTGCAGGCGCGCCGGCGCTAACTTCTCTCCGGGTATGACGAGAAAATTCGCATTTCTCACATATCGTCACCCCCACGAAGGCGGGGCTCCATAGACACAGGCGCCAGCCCGGTTGTGCATCGGCGTTTATGGATGCCCGCCTGCGCGGGCATGACG
>JABJAG010000030.1 GCA_018666195.1 Alphaproteobacteria bacterium | reverse complement strand
CATAGACCATCATCGCTCCGGCAGCTGCCATCTCTCCCGGTGTCGCCACTTGAATGTTGTCGATCTCGGCCAGATTGGCGCGGGCATCTTCACTGATGTCCCAGACGGCTGTGGCATGGCCTGCTTTTGCGAAATTGGTGGCGATGCCCCGGCCCATATTGCCGAGCCCGATTACCCCGATTGTGGGCTGTGTCATGGTTTTTCTCCGTTCGGCCCTTGGGGTTTATCCCCGTTCGGCCACATAGCTGTAGTTGGATGTGTTGCAGCGGCTGACCCGCCATTCGACGGGCCGTTCGTCAATTGTGACCGCGACCCGGTCTATTTCGAGCAGTGGTGCGTCGGGCATGATTCCCAGCAATTGCGCTTCGAGCGCTTCCGCCGCGACAGCGGAAACGGATTCCGATGCTTTGGCGACGGTGATCCCGTATTCGCCCTGATAGAAGCGGTAGAGATTCTCGGGCAATTTCAGATCGCCCCCCAGGCCCGGGAACAATTCCTGGGGGAGGGTCAGGCGTTCGACGATAACCGGGCGACCCTGTAACTCGCGCACGCGATGCATGGCGACCACATTGGCGCCGGGCGCCAGTCTCAGTTTTGTACGCTCGATCTCGGTCGCCGGTCGTTGCTCGCAAGCCAGCGTTCGACTGAACGGCATGGATTGGTCGCCGTCCTTACTTTTCAGGTTGAAGTAGAGGAACAGCGCGCGACGTTCTGTGTACTCGGATACAAGCGTGCCCCGGCCCTGACGTCGTTCGAGAAGGTTCTCGGCAACCATATCGTTGAGGGCTTTGCGAACCGTACCCTGGCTCACGGACAGCTCGGCCGCCAGTTCGAATTCGCTGGGCAGAGCCTCTCCGGGTTTCCAGTAATTGTCGATCAGGCGCTTGCGGATGATCTCCTCAACCTGGGCATAGAGCGGTTTCCCCGGCGCGCGTTTCAGCTTCGCGGGTTTGGACGCTTTACGTTTTGCGGCTTTGGGTTTTGATGCCATCGACCGTCCCGCCTCCCGTTTGGCGGTGTGATTGAGGCCCACCACCTGCGGAAACTAATAGGGTTCAGCCGACAGAGCGTCAATCTGGACGTTAACTGCCGATTCTACAGAACCTCGCGTTTTCCCGATGCAAAACCAACCTTCACCGAGATCGTGCCTTCGTTCACGAGCCAGGGGCGCACCCGGTATTCGCGCGCACCTGAGATGTGCATCGGGTCAGCTGCGGCGATGGCCTTTGCCTGTTCCAGGGAGTCCGCGCGTATGACCACCATGCCATCGCCGGACCAGCTTTCACCGTTGTCTTCGGCCATGGGGCCGGCGGCAAACATTACGCCGGTGTCTTCCAGCATGCGCTGATAGGCCAGGTGCTCCTTGATGTTGGCGCGAATGGGCTCCATGCCGTCTGTCGCGCTGGTGAAGACAACATAGAGTTCCATGCCGAGAAGCCCGTTGATTTTCACGCGCTCGAGCATGGTTTTCCAGGGAACATTGTCTGAAGTGAGGCCTGCGTCTGACATGTTCGGTCCTTTTCTTTCTTGAAATGAGTCGATCTCGTTGGACTGCGATTTAGTCGTCGTAGAAGGCGTCCAGATTGATCGGCATATCCAAACGCTCGTTGCGTTTGGAGGCCAGATCCATGGCCATCGTCATGATCAGGTTGCGGTGGCCGTCATGGGCGGTCGCGTGTGGTGTTTCCATGCCCATATAGAGGCGCTGGTACCAGGAAATGGTTTCCTCGCGCATCGGACCCCAGAGTTGTCCGTTGTAGATATCACCCGGCGGGTAGCTGGTCATGAAATCGACATGGCGCTGGTATTCCGGGGTGAAACCGTCCGGTGCGTAACCAGCACCCTGTGGGATTTCACTGGCGATGACGAGATCGCGATGGGTGTCTTCGATGTCGATGACACCCCGGTCTCCGATGATGCCGATTTCCAGCCCGTAGACCGCACCGGGCCAGACAACGGGCGCCGCCCAGGAGATGTTCATGGAGAACATCGTGCCGTCATCCATGGTGAAGATGCCGAAGGTCGAATCCTTGGTGCCGTATTGGGACAGTGCCTTGTCGTTGGACTGGGCATAGACGGATACCGGTGTTTTGCCCTCCATCAGCCACATGCACATGTCGAGCGCATGCGTACCCGAGACCACCATGGGTGTGAGGTTCTGACGCTGATTGGTGCGCTGGACGGTGGCGATGGGCACCATGCGGTTCATCAGCGCGCGGGTGACCACCCCGGTGACCTCACCAATCTGGCCGGTCATCAGGCGTTCTTTGACGGTCAGGAAACGGCGACGGAAGCGTTGGGTGTAACCGATCACCGCATCGACATTGTTGGTCTCGATGGCTTCAAGAACACGTCGGGATTCCCGCGCGTCTGTGGCCAGCGGTTTTTCAATGAAAAGGGCATGTCCGGCATCGGCCGCTGCGATCGTCGGGGCGCCATGATGGTTTTCATCGGTCGCGATGATGACGGCGTCAACTTCGGGGCGGGCGATCAATTTTTCGAAATTCGAGGTCTTGAAATCCGCGTCCACATCCTCGGCCAGACGATCGAGCAGATCGTCCTTGATGTCGCACAGGCCGATCCAGCCGATGCCCGGATAGTCGCGCGCGAATTCTGCGCGGATGCGCCCGATGGTACCACAGCCGATAACGGCCAGGCCGAGGGCTTTCTTCTGCTCGGTCATATTCTGATCACTCCCTGAAACCTGTTTTTGCTTTTGCCATGGGCACATTGGTGCCTGGGGCATTTGACGACGGGTATATCACGACTCCCGTCGGGCTCATTGTTCCGATGGGGAAAAACTGCCGCGCGCGCCGGGAAGTCGTGGCGTCGCCGCAGCGCCTCGGGCAGAATTGCGTCATGACCCTGATTCACGGAACAAGTGTGGCCTTTGCCGATGGCGATCAATGGAGCGCTGTTGTGTTGCAAGGGCCATCGGGGGTCGGAAAGTCCGATCTGGCCCTGCGGTTGATCGACAATGGCGCGCGTTTGGTTGCAGACGATCAGGTTGCGCTTGCGGCATTGGATGGCCGGGTGACTGCCAGCGCTCCGAAGCGCCTTTCCGGTTTGCTGGAAGTGCGTGGCCTCGGAATCGTGGAGCGACCTTATCTGGAGACCGCAAACGTGGTTCTGGTGTGTGAATTGTGTGTGCCGGAAGATATCGCGCGGATGCCGGAGGCCGAAACTGTGCGCCTTGCGGGTGTTGCTGTTTCGCTGTTGCGATTGGCACCGTTTGAAAATTCTGCTCCGGCCAAGCTTCGCCTTGGTGTAGACCTCGCACGGCGCGGTATACTCGCGCGAAATCTCTGAGCAATAGGCACCTATGTCAGAACAGATAAAGCCAACCGACCCCGATGATGAGGCGCGTTCGTCCCTGGCGGGGCGTGTGCTGGTGGTTACAGGCTTGTCCGGGGCGGGCCGCTCGACGGCGCTGAAGGCGCTCGAAGACATGAATTGCGAGGCGGTCGACAACCTGCCGATTCGGCTGATGCCGAGCCTGATCCAGCAAGGTTCTGCAGCGGGGCGCGGGCTGGCCATCGGGGTTGATGTGCGCACCCGTGATTTTGCGGCAGATGTATTTGCCCAGCAGATCGAGGAACTCCGTTCCCAGGTCTCCTGCCGCATTGATCTGGTTTTTCTCGATTGCGCCAATGAGGTGATCGCCCGGCGCTATACCGAAACCCGGCGTGTTCATCCTATGGCCAGTGATCGGCCGCTGAGCGACGGCATCGCCGCCGAACGGAGATTGCTGTCGCCATTGCTCGACGGTGCGGATGTCGTGATCGATACGAGCTTGACCAATATTCATGAATTCGGGCGGTTGTTGCGCGACCGCCTTGTCGGTGTGCCGGTGGGTGAAGCCAATGTTCTGGTGACATCTTTTTCCTATCGCCACGGGGTGCCCCGGGATGCGGATCTGGTGATCGATGTCCGGTTCTTGCGCAATCCGCACTACGATCGGGACCTTCGGGCCAAAACCGGGCGCGACCCTGATGTGGGCGCATTCATCACCGAGGATCCCGATTTTGAAGAATTTTTTTCCTGTCTGACCAACTTGCTGGCGCTGCTTCTGCCGCGCTTCAACGAGGAGGGGAAAAGCTATTTGACGATTGCGATCGGCTGCACCGGTGGGCAGCACCGCTCGGTTTATGTGGCTGAAGAGTTGCGAAACTGGCTCGCTGAGCGTGCCACGCAGGTCGATGTCCGACATCGTGAGTTGTCGTTCGACACAGAGAAAAGTGGAGATGAGCGATGATCGGTCTGGTTCTGGTTACCCATGGCCGCCTGGCCGATGAGTTTTTGGCGGCGCTCGAGCATGTGGTGGGCAAACAGGAAAATGCCGAAGCCATCTCCATTGGTGCTGATGATGATATGGAGCTCCGGCGCGCCGACATTGTCGCCGCCGTTTCGCGGGTTGGGTCTGCCGAGGGCGTGGTTGTTCTGACCGATATGTTTGGTGGCACGCCATCCAATCTGGCGATCTCGATCATGGATGCACCCGGTGAGGCCATGCCCGTTGAGGTGATCGCCGGGGTGAATTTGCCGATGTTGATCCGACTGGCCGGTGCGCGTGAACAGATGCCGCTGGCGGAACTGGTTGTTGAGGCCCGGGATGCCGGACGCAAATATATCAATGTCGCCTCTGCGTTGTTGGTCAGCAAAGACGGATAGTCCAGCGTGAACGAGAGTGCCCCGGTGCGCCAGATCGTCGGAATTATCAATCAGCGGGGGCTGCATGCGCGCGCTTCGGCAAAATTCGTCAAACTGGCCGAGACCTTTGATGCAGAGATCGAGGTCTGCAAGGACGGTATGGCCGTACCGGGAACGTCGATCATGGGGTTGCTGATGCTGGCGGCTGGCCCGGGCACAGAGATTGAAGTTCTGGCAACGGGCAAAGAGGCCGATGTGGCTCTCAAGGCGCTCGTCAAGCTGGTCGAAGACCGCTTCGATGAGGAATAAAAACGGCGCCCGCTCAGCAGAGCGGACGCCGTGTTCATGACATCAATCTGTCGTGGTCGCTGATCAGAAGGTGAACTGGTTGCTGATCAGGAAGACGGTACCGTCGTTGTTCACGGCAGCGGCGGTCGCATTAATGTTGTCGGCTTCGATCAGGTGCAGCGCTGCTGCGAGGTCCCAACCGGGCGCCACCGAATAGGATGCATCGAAGGAAAGAATTT
>JABJAG010000239.1 GCA_018666195.1 Alphaproteobacteria bacterium | reverse complement strand
GTTCATGTATTCGCGCTCAGTTCCTCGGCGATCCGCGCGGCTGCAGCGGCAGGGTCATCTGCATCTGTGATCGGACGGCCAACAACAAGCATGTTGGCGCCACGATCGCGCGCCTGACGCGGGGTCGTGATTCGCTTCTGATCTCCACTGGCGGCCCAATCTGGACGGATGCCCGGGACGATCAATTGAAAGTCGTTACCGCAGGCGGCACGAATGGGTTCGATTTCGGCCGGGGAACAGACAACGCCATCCAGTCCGTGATCCTGTGACAGCTTGGCGAGGCGGACGACCTGCTCGACAGCAGGGGGCGTCTGGCCGACAGCGCGGAGATCAGAATCATCCATGCTGGTGAGTACGGTCACCGCAATCACCAGAGGTCGGGACGCGCCGCCGGCAGTCTCTGCGGCCTCACGTGCGGCATCCAGCATCGCGGGGCCACCGGAGGCATGCACGTTCACGACAGCTGCGCCGATCCCGGCTACGGCCCGAACCGCACCCGCCACTGTGTTGGGAATGTCGTGGAATTTGAGGTCGAGGAAAACCGGCAAACCCAAATCGACGACGGCCTTGACGCCGTCAGCGCCATTGGCGGCGAAAAACTCCAGGCCGGTTTTCACGCCCCCAACATGACCGCGCACGGCATCTGCCCAGGCGAGCGCCTGATTGAGATCAGGTGTGTCGAGGGCCACGAAGACGGGGTTTTCGGGAAGTCCGGGTGTGTTGGTCATAGCGAGGCCGCTTCTAGCAGAGGTGGGCGTGCGCGCAAACCGCTGCGCTTACGCGAGACTGATGATCCCGTCGCGCACCCGCAGCACTTCGCTGAGCGCGAGGAAGACATGATAAAAACTGGATGCTGGGGCGGTCTCGGCAAGGCCTTTGCCGTTGACGTCCAGATGATCCTGCCAGTTGCCGTGTCCGACGGCGAAATAGAGCTCGAACATCCGGTCGAGAAGCTCTTCCAGCCGCATCGCAGCCTGGTCGTCATTGGCAAATTCCATGCGCGCAACCTGGGCCTTGATCGCTTCGGTCTGGACCCAGAGGCGTTTGTTTTCGTCGAGGGATGTGCCGTGGCTCAAAACCGAATCAAATGCGATATCGGAGGCTGGACCAGAATTGCGGTCGACCCCGTGTGCTTCTGCAAATTTATAGAGTGCATAAGCTTCCTGGCTGATGTCGTCGCCGCTGGCCTGTGCGTATTTGTAAAGCAGCCAGACCCATTCGAAATGGTGACCGGGTTCGACCGTCTTTCCCATGGTGCCCGTGGCAGGAGACCATTCGGCGTCAAAGAATTCGCCGAGTGTGCCTGTCTCCCGAGCGAAGAAGCGTGATTTGAACAAGGCGATAATGTCCTGTGCGCGCCGGAGCCAGATATCTTCTCCGGTGGCGCCATGCCATGCCAGCAAGGCTTCGAGCAGATGCATATGGGGGTTTTGACGACGGGGCAGATCGCGGGTGGCGTTTTCAAAATAGCCGCCATGTTCGATGTCAGCGAAATTGTCATCCAGGAAGGCCAGAGTCCGCTCTGCCCATTCGACGGCGGCGACATCCCCGGTGGCCCGGAAATGCCAGGCGAAGGCAAAAATCGCGAAGGCCTGTTCGTAGGAATCGACGCGCGTGTCCGCATGGGTGCCATTGCGCTGAACGGAGAATGCGAAACCCCCGTCTTCAAGCCAGAGTTGCTGTGTCAGGAAATCAAAGCCCTGGTAGGCGGCTTCCAATGCGCTGGGACCACCTGTGGGCGGTGTCCAGTCCAGCAGATGTGCATGGCTGTAGACATAAATCTGGCGGGCTTGAACACGCGTACGCTTGGGAACATCAAGGATCGGGCGCCCATCAAGTGTCAGTTTCTCAACGAAACCACCGGCCTCTGTATCCAATCCGGCATGTGACCAGAGGGGCAGGGCTTCTTTTGTGAGCCAGTCTCGAATTTGTGTTGCGTCGACGGTCATGGGGAAATTTCAGTCATGAGAAGTTCGGCAGCGGCCAGGTCCTCGATAGCCGTTCCGACAGATTTGAACAATGTAATCTCTGCTGTCAAACCACGCCCGGCATGCTGGCCCCGGCACAACTCAAACAGGTCAGCGAGGATCGCGGGGGTTGTGAGAAGGCCTGTTGCAAGCGGTTGGGTGATATCACCGGCTTCGCGGCAAGCACCCTCACGGGTGTCGACGAAAACGCATGCACGCGAGATAGCGGTGTCGTCGGCTTCACGCATGTCGGGACGAAAGCCGCCAACCAGATCGACATGGGTTCCTGGCGTCAGCCATGCGCCATCAAATACCGGTTCTCGGGATGTGGTGGCACAACTCACGATATCGGAGTCCCGGACGGCTTGTGCCAGATCCGTGACAGCCGAAACTTCGTACGACGCATCGTGGAAGTTGCTGGCCAACTTCTGTGCTTTCTGAGTGTCGCGACCCCAGACGGAAACCCGGGTGATGGGACGTGTGGCGGTGTGGGCATGGATTAACTCGGGTGCCAGACTTCCGGTGCCGATAATCAGAAGATGCGCTGCATCTGTTCTCGACAGGAATGTGGATGCCAGTGCCGATGCAGCTGCTGTACGCCGTGCGGTCAGGGCCGGACCATCGATCAGAGCGACGGGCGTTCCGGTGGTGCCATCGAGCAACAGATACACGCCCTGCACTGAGGGGAGCCCGCGGGCGGGGTTGTCCGGGTGGACTGTAACGGATTTGATCCCGACATAGTCGGGTGGTGTTCCCGCTGACCAGGCCGGCATGAGCAGAAGTGTGGCATCCGTGCCGTTCGGCGCCCCGGGAATGGTGTGGTGATGTCGCAGGGGGACTGTTGTGTCCCCGCAAAAGGCTGCGCGCAAGGCGGAGACAAGCTGTTCCGGATCAAGCGCCGCATTGACCGTATCTGCGTCAACGAAGCGCAAGGAAATCTATTCTGGCAAGGCGGGCGGGCGAACCGGGGCCAGCTGCGTGCCGCTGTCTGCCGAGGTCTGCAGAGTTTCAACGCGGCGCTCGAGTTCGCGAATGCGGGCTTTGCGCTCACGTGCTGTTTTGCGTGCTGCGTGGCCTGAAAACCAGGCGAAAACCAGTCCTGTGATTCCGCCAATACCCATGCCCAGGAAAACAAATACAAAGAGCGGCCATGAAATCTCAAGTCCGAAAGGAAAGAGGTCGACCGCGACGGGCGCGCGATTGTTCAACGCAAAAACCACAATCACGATGGCGAGCGACACGGTTATCAGCCAGCGGAGAAGTTTCACGTTTACCCCTTGGGGTCGGTGGGTGGCCCGGATCGCGGCATTGTCACGGTCCGGATGTGTTCGGAATAAAGCTTATACCAGATGCAGGGCGCAGGCGTAGGCGCCACCTTGCGCTCAGTTGTCGTTGAGGCGCTCGCGCAATTCCTTGCCGGTCTTGAAATAGGGAACGACCTTGGCATCAACGCTGACGGTTTCGCCGGTGCGTGGATTGCGTCCGGTGCGTGCGCCGCGCTGTTTCACGGAAAACGCTCCGAAACCGCGCAGTTCCACCCGATCACCGCGTGCGAGAGCGGCTGTGATTTCGTCAAGAATGGTCGTCACAATGCGTTCAGCATCGCGTTGCAGCAGATGCGGATTCCGGTCTGCGAGACTCTGGATCAGCTCCGATTTTGTCATTGTTACCCCCCGAGGACAGGATGCCCCGAAAATTTGCCCTCCCCCAAGAGGGCATGCCGGACCACTTGGTTCAGCGCGCGGCAGGTTGCCAAAGCGAAACCAGACCGTCAAGTGTTAGTGCGTTGGAAAACAACGATTTTCCAGATAGTCCCACAAGTCTTTCGAGCAGGCCTTTGTCTTCTTCGCGTTCGCTGACGGTTTGAATCGGCAGTCCGGCAGCAATGTCACGCTCGCCAACCAACCAGGAAACGGCGTCCTTTTCGACGCCAATGGCATCGATCATGCCGTTGGCCACGGCCTGTCGTCCGGAAAACACCCGTCCGTCGGCCAATTTGCGCACCGCGTCGGCCGGCAGGGGGCGTCGTTCAATCACGATATCCACAAAGAACGCGTAAAGATCCTGAACCACGTCCTGGGTGGCTGCCCGTGCGGCCGGGGTCAGCGGTTCCAGCGGGGACGGGGTTCCCTTCAGCTTGGATGACTTGATGGTGACAGGTTCCACGCCAATGCGATTGAGCAATTCGGTGACATTCGCGCTTTGCAGAATGACCCCGATCGACCCGGTCACTGTACCTTCCCGCGCCCAGACCCGGTCTGCGGCAATGCCTGTCATATAGGCTGCCGACGTGGCCACAGTTCCCATCACGGCGACGACGGGTTTGTGGGCCGCGATATCGCGCAGGCTGTTGTAGAGGTCTTCACCGCCCACGACACTGCCGCCGGGGCTATCGATATGGACGATCACTGCGCGAATGCTGTCATCTTCGGCCAACTTGGCCAGGCTCTGACTGCGGGCATCATCGCGAACAATGATGCCTTCGATATGAACGCGCGCGATGCGATCGCCGTGAAACAGCTCACCCTGGCTCTGCAGTAGCAACAGCACGCTCACCAGGGCAATGAAAAGAGTGACGCCCTGCCAGACCCGCAGGCGCCGTTTCAGGCGTCTGCGGTCCAACAGGGCGTCAGGATCGTAACTCATGATAAGCGCTCAGACGCTTGTCATCAGGATTTGTCGGCTTCGTCGCCCTCGGCCGGCGCCGCGTCGTCGGAAGCTTCCGGCTCTGCAGGTGCGGCTTCCTCTGCAGGGGCCGCTTCGGCCTCCGCAGGCTCTTCAGCTGCACCGGCGTCAGCACCGTCACCAATCATGTCCTGGGTCTCAGCCTGTTTGTCGCGAATGGCGGCTCCCAGAATGTCACCAAGTGATGCGCCGCTATCGGACGAACCGTACTGGGCCATGGCTGTCTTCTCTTCGGAGACTTCCTTGGTCTTGATCGACAGGGACAGCCGGCGACTGGACATATCGATATTCGTCACCATGGCGTCGACCTTCTCGCCGACGGCGAAACGATCGGGGCGCTGCTCGGAACGATCACGTGACAGATCCGAACGGCGGATGAACGCGGTCAGGCCGCCCGAGGTTGTCACCTCGATGCCACCATCGTTCACTTCCGAAACGGTTGACGTCACGACGTCGCCCTTGCGCACGCTGCCCAGGGAACCTTCGAACGGATCGTCGGTGAGCTGCTTGATGCCCAGCGAAATGCGCTCTTTCTCGGTGTCGACTTCAAGGATTTTGACCTTGACCTCGTCACCCTTTGTGAAGGCTTCAAGGGCTTCCTCGCCGGACTTCTCCCAGGAGATGTCGGAGAGATGGACCATGCCGTCGATATCGCCCGGCAGGCCAACAAACAGGCCAAACTCGGTGATGTTGCGAACTTCGCCGTCGATCTCGGTGCCCTGCGGGAACCGGGTCGAGAACTCGTCCCACGGATTTTCCTGGGTCTGCTTGAGGCCCAGTGAAATACGACGCTTGGTCGGATCGACGTCGAGAACCATGACGTCCACTTCCTGGCTCGTCGAAACGATCTTGCCCGGATGGACGTTCTTTTTGGTCCAGCTCATTTCGGAGACATGGACCAGGCCTTCGATGCCCGGCTCCAGTTCCACAAATGCACCGTAATCGGTGATGTTGGTCACGCGGCCTGTGAAGCGCGAGGTGACCGGATACTTGAGTTCCACATCATCCCACGGATCAGCTTCAAGCTGCTTCATGCCCAGTGAAATACGCTGGGTTTCGGAGTTGAAGCGCACGACCTGCACCTGAACCGTCTGTCCAACCTGAAGGGCTTCGGAGGGATGGTTGATGCGACGCCAGGAAATATCCGTGACATGCAGCAGGCCATCGACACCGCCGAGATCGACGAAGGCGCCGTAATCGGTGATGTTCTTGACCACACCCTGAAGAACCTGACCCTCTTTGAGGTTGGCCACCAGTTCGGTGCGCTCGGCAGCGCGGGTCTCTTCGAGAACGGCGCGACGCGAAACCACGATGTTGCCGCGTGAGCGGTCCATCTTGAGGATCATGAAAGGTTGCGGTGTGCCCATCAGCGGCGAGACGTCGCGCACCGGACGGATGTCCACCTGACTGCCCGGCAGGAATGCAACAGCGCCTGACAGGTCGACCGTGAAACCACCTTTGACGCGACCAAAGATCGTGCCGGAGACGCGCTCGGTCTTCTCGAAGGCTTCTTCGAGTTTCTCCCAGGCTTCCTCGCGGCGTGCCTTCTCGCGCGACAGAACGACTTCGCCGTTCACATCTTCATAGCGTTCGACAAAGACTTCCACCTTGTCGCCCACGGCGATTTCGGCGGGCTGTCCCGGCGGTGCGAATTCCTTCAGCGCGACCCGACCTTCGGACTTCAGCCCGACATCGATCAGCGCGTGGTCGCTGTCCACTGAAACCACGGTGCCTTTGACGACCGTGCGTTCGAGTGATGAATTTTCCTGGAAGCTCTCTTCGAGCAGGTCAGCGAAGATTTCGCTGAAGTCAGCACCCTCGGGTGCCTGTGTGGTATCGGTCATATGACGATACGTCCTTTCAATCGGTACTTTGTATGCCGACCGGTTGTCTCCGGTGGTCTTGAACGTCGATCCGATCGCCTGTCCGATGTATCCGGACATGAAAACGACGCGGTTGACGCGGGGCCTGACGATCCGTTCAGGAAAGTGAAGCGATAAACTCGAGGGCGGCCGCAAACACTGCGTCGGCATCCAGTTCCGAGGTATCGATGGTACGTGCGTCGTCAGCGGCCTTCAGGGGCGCTATGGCCCGGGTGCTGTCGCGCACGTCCCGTTCCTTCATATCTGCCAGGACGCGGGGGTATATACTCGCTTCACCCCGGTCCAGCAACTCTTTATGCCGCCGTTTTGCGCGCTCTTCGGCACTGGCGGTGATGAAGAATTTTATCGGTGCGTCCGGGCACACAACCGTTCCGGTATCCCGACCATCGAGGATCGCACCGCTGGAACTCCCCGGAGGGTTGCTGGCGAAGTCGCGCTGGAACGTCAGCAGCACCTGTCGAACTTCCGGGATGGCCGCCACTTTGGAGGCCGCGGATGCTGCTGTATCTCCCGCCAGCTCAGGGTTTTGCAGGCCGCCGCTGGCGATAGCGGCGGAATCAAGCGCCTCGGCTGCCGCGATCGCGTCGACCGGCGTGGCCGGATCACCCCCGGCCGCCAGCGTGTTCAGCCCCACCGCCCGATAGAGCTTTCCGGTGTCCAGATGGGCATAACCGAAATGCGCCGCCAGCCGTTTGGAAAGCGTGCCTTTCCCGGCGCCGGCTGGTCCGTCGACTGTAATCAGACGTGGCGTCGTCATGAAGCGTCTCTGATGTCTGCGCCCAGCTTCCGCATGGATTCAGCAAATCCCGGAAAACTGGTCTCGCTGGGCCGGATATCGTCGATTTCCACCGGTGCCGCAGCGGCCAGACCCAGCACAAGAAAGCTCATGGCGATCCGGTGGTCCAGGCTGGTGGCAATGGTTGCGCCGCCCGGGGGTGGTTCGCCGCAACCCTCGATGGTCATGCTGTCGGCATCGGTCTCAACGCTCACACCGCAGGCTCGAAGCCCGGCTTCAACCGTGGCCAGACGATCGCTTTCCTTGACCCGCAATTCACCCACGCCCGCGAACCGGGATGTGCCGGTGGCGCAGGCCGCGGCCATGGCCAGCACAGGGTATTCATCGATCATCGAGGCGGCACGGGATGCCGGAATATCCGCACCGGTCAGTGCAGAGCCATGGATTGTCAGGTCTGCGACAGGCTCACCGCCTTCATCACGCAGATTGGTTTGTTCGATGCGCGCGCCCATATCGCGCAGGGATTCAAAAATGCCCGCACGCGCCGGGTTCATCCCGATCCCTTCCAGCGTGACCTCGGAGCCCGGGACAATCGCGGCCGCCACCGCAGGGAAGGCCGCAGAACTGGGATCCGATGGCACGGTGACATGCGCCGGCGAAAGCTCAGCCTGCCCGGTGATGGTGATGTGGCGACCCTCGGGGGTTTCCGTGATGGTGATTTCGGCCCCCATATGCGTCAGCATCCGCTCGGTGTGATCGCGGGTCGCGATGGGCTCGATCACTGTGGTCTGGCCGGGTGCGTGCAGTCCGGCGAGCAACACAGCGGATTTCACCTGCGCGGAGGGCACCGGCAAGGTGTAGATCATCGGCAGCAGCATATCCGTGCCGGTAAATGTCATCGGCATCCGGCCACCCTCGCGGGTTTCCACCCGCACGCCCATCTGGGTCAGCGGGTCGATCACCCGGTTCATCGGGCGTTTTCGCAGGGAATCATCCCCGGTCATGATCGCGGTGAAGCCATGCCCGGCGAGCAAGCCGCAGAGCAGGCGTGCTGACGTTCCCGAATTGCCCAGATCAAGCACGTCATCGGGCGCATGCAGGCCAGCCACCCCAACGCCGTTCACATGCCAGATGCCGGGTGCGTCCTGGATAACCGTGACGCCCATGGCGCGCAGGGCATTCGCGGTGGCGTGAATGTCCTCGCCTTCCAGCAGGCCTTCGATACGGGTGGTGCCAACCGCCAGCGCGCCCAGCATCAGGGCGCGGTGGGAAATCGATTTGTCCCCGGGCACGTCCATATGTCCCAACAGCGCGCCGGTGCGCCGGGCGGTCGCGGGGCGGCTCTCGGATGTGGCGGGGGAGGCCGGGGCATTTGTGTTGTTGTCAGTCATGATATGCGCCGAGGGATTAGCACAGGTTGTGAAACGGGGCCACGCAGAGAAGCCACCCGGGACAGGAAGTTTGGCGGCGCAGTGGATTTGGTTTTGACAGGCCACGTCGTTCGTGGCAAACGGCGGGCCCGATATACATCGGTACGAATTCACCGGAGGAACAATCTGTGGCGAAACCCGAATGGGGCGTGAAGCGTGCCTGCCTCGCCTGTGGCACACGTTTTTATGACATGCTCAAGCAGCCGATCGTCTGCCCGACCTGCGAAACAGTCTTTGACCCGGAAACAATCTTCAAGCCGCGTCGCGCGCGCGCTGAGGAAGCCGCCGCGGCGGCCAAGGCCGCCAATGACGATGCGGTCAAGGCAAAGTCGGACTCGGATGACGACGAGGATGATGAAATCGCAGCCCTTGTTGAGGGTGTCGAAGTCGATGATGACGACGATGACGACGATCTGCTTCCCGATGACGATGACGACGATGATGACGACAACGTTGTGCCAATTCCGAAAAAGAACAGCGTCGACGACTGACCACGCAGGTTAATTCGCGCTGATTTTCGATCCGCGTCAGATTTCTCTTGCGTTGGGTGCGTGGATAATTATGTTCCCGCCGTCCGCATAAGGCTGGCCCCAACGCCAGCCGCCGCGAAAACAGTTTTGGGGCCGTAGCTCAGTTGGGAGAGCGCTACAATGGCATTGTAGAGGTCGTCGGTTCGATTCCGTCCGGCTCCACCAAATTAAACAAGGGCTTAGCGATAACTCGCTAGGCCCTTGGTTCTTTTCGGATAACACCAAAAAGTTTACTGAGGCCAGAAGCGCTGTCGTCGGACCGATACGTCATTATCGACTTCATCGCGGATGTTCAGGAACATCATGTCCTTAAGGAAGCCCCGCGCTGCGCAAACCTTCCATCCACAAGTCTACATCTTCGGGCCGTTTGAAGGGTATAGACGCCTGAATGTTTGAAGTTGTGGAATTCGGAAAGTTTTCCAAAAGGGTATTGGTTGCCGGTCGAATTTCATCAGCGCGTCCCAGATGGGACAGCGCGATAATCTGCACGATTTGCGGGTTTCTCGGCGCGTTTGGCTGTCGAATTGCCTGAAGTGCCCATTTCAAGGCGTTCTCAAACTGTTTTGCATTGAGAGCGGCATAAGCCCTTACCGTCATGAAAGCCCAAAGTCTGGGATCATAGGGGCTTAATCGTGTTGCCAAATTCTGCTCGCTTATTGCCTCATCGGGCCGTCCGTCGAATGCATGAACCAAGCCATACCAATGATGTGCGTTGGCCGAACTCGGGTTGATGGCAATCGCCTGCTGCAAAGCCTCGGTGGCGGACGCATGTTCCCTGCGCATGTTTCCCAATCGGACGGACCGGGTGCTGGATGGGTTTGAAACGGAATCTCTTGCTGCGCTGTTGCAGGACCCGACAAAAGACTTCTTTCGTATTGAAGTCCGCGACGGTCAGGAATTTGCGCGATATGCGCGTGCGCTGGTTATGAAAGCCGATTGTGTCGAATGTCACAATCGGCCCGAGTTCGGCTTTGAAAGCCGTTGGAATCTGGGTGAGGTGCGGGGTGCGCGACAGGTCTCTCTGCCTGTTCCCAACATGACTCCCTTCATCGATCGCGCGACCAATGCGGCATTCATCCTTGCTATCGTCTCGTCGCTGACCGGGGGGTTGCTGGTGTGGCCGGTTGTGGCGCGGCTGCGACGTACGCTGGTACAGGCCGAGGAGGTTTCGGCAGAACTCAGGAATGCCAATCATGAGCTTAAGGAAGCCAATAGGGTCAAGGACGCACTTTTCTCAATTGTTGCACATGATCTGCGAAGCCCGCTGACGGGTATTATCGGCATAACTCGATGGATTACTGGCGCGGGTAAGAAGCTGAGTAAAGACGAACTGGTCTCCTATGCATCAGACATTAAGGACGAAGGGGAGCGGACCCTCGACTTCCTCGACACCATGCTCCATTGGTCGAAAGATCAGTTGGATGGGATAACGCTTCATCCGCGACCTATTGCCTTGCGCAAACTCGCGGATGATTGCGTGGCTCTGGTCACTTCGACGACCTATCAGAAGAAGATATTCGTCTATCAGAACATTGAAGCGGAAAGCGCTTATGCAGATTGGGAAGTTACAAATCTGATTTTGAGAAATCTCCTCAGCAACGCGATAAAATTCACCCCGGCGGGTGGTGAAGTGGAAATTTCATCACGTGTTGAAGGGGAACGGGTTTTCGTGACGGTGCGAGATACGGGTGTGGGGCTCAGCCCGTCAGAGATTGATGCTTTGCTGAGTGCCCGACGAAACTTTTCGAAAACAGGCACCGAAGGAGAACGCGGGACAGGACTAGGATTGGAGTTGTGTCGCGAGATGATCGAAAGATCTGGGGGTGTGCTCACGATCACCAGTGAAGCAGGCCATGGTTCCACGTTTGAATTCTCCTTGCCGTTACTCGCGCCGTGATATGTGTCGGCATGGCTCCAACCCTCCGCGATGAACTGCTGGACCGCGCCCGGCGCGCCGCGTGCGAAGTGGCCGCGGGTCTTGGTCTGGCCGTCGAACCTCCCGAACTGATTGCGTTTGCCAGCAACGTCATTTTGCGGCTTCCGCCTCATGATCTGGTCGCACGGGTGTCGGGGGAGGCTGCCGAAATCCGTGCGGGCACAGACGGACGGGCGCGTGAGATTGCGGTGACCCGGTTCCTCGCGGCGGCGGGCGCGCCGGTGGTGGCGCCGAGTGAACTGATCGACCCGGGGCCGCACGCGCATGATGGCCTGCACATCTCCTTCTGGGCGCATGTGCGCGATGAGGGTTCCCATAACGGTGTCGGTGATGGCGCCCCCAAATCTGCCATCGCGGCGCTGAAGACGTTGCAACGCTGCCGCGCCGCGCTGGCAACCTGTCCGGAACCGCTGCCTTACATGCAGGGCTATAGTGAAACGCGGCGATTGTTTCACGAGCTCCTGCGCACGGACATGCTGGGGACAATCGATCCGGCAGACACGGTGCGCCGCCTGGCTGAAATCGATGCGGTGCTGGAGGGCCATGGTGGCGCGTCCAGCCCTTCGAATGTGCCACTGCATGGTGATGCCCATCTGAAGAACATGCTGGTGTCCGGCGGGCAGGGTTTGTGGATCGACTGGGATGATGTCTGCACCGGTCCTGTTGCGTGGGACCATGCCTGCCTGATTGTTTCCCTGCGTGATGATGAAAGCCGGGCCGGGGATGAGGCTGCCTTGATGGAGAGGTTGTCCGGCGATATTGATCCGGATCTTCTGGCGGCGATGATCGATGCCCGCAATCTGCAACGTGAATTGTGGGATACGGCCATCAAGGCGCTGAACAGATCCGATATTGCGCGACAAAATTTGTTTGTGCGGGGTGCGCGGTTTTTGCGGCGCCAACTCCAACGAATGTCTAATGGACGCTGAACGGGGCCTCGGGTTGAGTGGAGGCTGGAGAATACAGAGATGTGTTCCTCCGTTCCCCCGACCCCTCAACTGGGGTTATTCATGTGCAGGGCCTTCACGCCCTGCACATTTTTTTGCCCGGCCCACGGTGTTAGGCTCGTGACCCTGGATTGTTGAAACCGGAGCGTAGACAGGCGTGCTGAACGACTGGACCATTCTGGCCGCGTCCCTGGGCTATATCGGCATCCTGTTTGCCATCGCCTCCTGGGGGGGCCGCAAGGCCGAGCGTCATGGCACACGCCTGCGGGCCAAGCCTGTGGTCTATGCGCTTTCGCTGGCTGTCTACTGCACGTCCTGGACCTTCTACGGCAGTGTCGGGCTGGCTTCATCCTCCGGCTATGATTTCATCCCGGTCTATCTCGGCCCCGTGCTGTTGTTCACCGTGGGCTATCTGGTGCTGCGCAAGATCGTCCGGATCGGCAAGGCCGAGAACATCACCACCATTGCGGATTTCATTGCCGCGCGATTTGGCAAAAGCCAGGCGCTGGCTGCGGTGGTCACGCTGTTCGTGGTCATCGGCATTCTTCCCTATATCGCCCTGCAGTTGAAAGCGGTCTCGACCAGTTTCAACGTGCTGGTGGCTTATCCCGACATCATCATGCCGGCCGGGGTGTCCGGCACGCCGTGGTGGGCTGATACAGCCCTCGTGGTGGCGCTGTTGATGGCGACCTTCTCGATCATGTTCGGCACGCGCAACGTGGATGCCACCGAGCATCATGAAGGCATGATGCTGGCCATCGCGTTTGAATCGATCGTCAAGCTGGTAACGTTTCTGGCGGCGGGCATTTTTGTCACGTTCTTCATGTTCAACGGGTTTGGCGATCTGGCTGAACGTGCGTCTGCCCTTCCGTCCATTGCCGATCGGTTTGCTGTCGACATCAATGTCTCGAAATGGGTGACGATCACTCTGCTCTCGCTCACGGCAATCATTTGTCTGCCCCGCCAGTTTCATGTGGCCGTGGTGGAGAATGCCGATGAGGGTGAACTCAAGCGTGCGGCCTGGATATTTCCGGGCTACCTGATCGCGATCAATATTTTCGTGATCCCGATTGCAGTGGCGGGCTTGCTGCTGTTCTCCGGTCGGGGTGTCGATGCCGATACGTTTGTGCTGACGCTTCCCATGCTGGCGCAACAGGAAAGTCTGACCTTGCTGGTGTTCATCGGTGGGCTGTCGGCAGCCACGGGCATGGTGATTGTCGCCACAGTTGCGCTGGCCACGATGATTTCCAATGACGTTTTTGCGCCGCTCTATCTGCGATTCGCGCGTGGCGGCAGTCGGCGCGATGGGAATGTCGGTGCGACATTGCTCAACATTCGCCGGTTTGCCATGACCGCCATTCTGATGCTCGCCTTTGCCTATTATCGTGTGGCTGGGGAGGGACAGGCATTGGCCTCGATCGGGCTGATTTCGTTTGCCGGCGTGGCCCAGTTCGCACCGGCGATCTTCGGCGGCATTTTCTGGACACGCGCATCGCGCACCGGCGTGCTGGGCGGCATTCTTCTGGGTGGATTTGTCTGGGC
>JABJAG010000238.1 GCA_018666195.1 Alphaproteobacteria bacterium | reverse complement strand
CGACGATGAATTCGACCGCCTCCTCAACTGGTGTGGCGAAGGCGGATTTGACCTGACTTTCATCGAGGTGATGCCGCTTGGCGAAATTGGCGAACAGCGACTTGATCAATACCTACCGCTGTCGATGGTCCGCGGCGACCTTTCCAAGCGCTGGACCCTGACTGAATCTAATCATGCCACGGGCGGTCCGGCACGGTATTTCGACATTGCCGAAACGGGTCAGCGACTGGGGTTCATCACGCCCCTGACACATAATTTTTGCGAGGCCTGTAACCGCGTCCGTCTGACCTGCACCGGCACGCTCTATATGTGCTTGGGACAGGAAGACGCCGCTGACTTGCGCGCACCATTGCGTGCCAGTGAGAATGACGGCCTGCTCAAGGACGCCATTCACGAGGCGATCGGCCGCAAACCCAAGGGCCATGACTTCATCATTGACCGCCGCCAGAACGCGCCTGCAGTCGGGCGCCATATGAGCGTGACGGGCGGCTGACGGAGTAACTGCGACACGATGTATTTCTCTGCCGGAACATCGGGAATCGTCCACACCGTTGTGGTCGCTGCGTCGCTTTTCACTCTGCCCGCTATCGAGCTCGCATTCGGAGACCGGTTCGGCAAAGGCCAGACCCGGGATGTCCTCACCTATGGTGAATCAAATGATTTCCAGAGCAAATTCACAAGCGGCGCACTCACCCAGGCGACGGATGAATCCACAGCTGACGAAACGACATCGGGTCTGGACCCGGACAGTTTCAACGACACGGATTCAAGTGGTGAGTTCGGATTTGACGAAGTTGGCAATGCCGATCAGACAGATTCCAGATTTGGTAGCCCTGAAGAAGCGCCCGTTACCGAAGCACCGGCAGGCGGTGAAGGAAGCGGAACCGACCCAACGTTAGAAGCGGCTGCCGAGGGCACACAGGACGAACGTGGAGATTCCGGCGAAGCCGACGACCCGGGTGAAGCCACGCGGGAAATCATTATTTTTGTCAATTTGAGCCCCGAACCAAGACCTGACGAAGACGCCGTCGAGCCAGATCCGGCGCGCGCCCAGGGGACGACAGATATCCCGGCAGCCGTGGCTTCAAATTCCACTGGCGAAACACCTACCGAAGTTGCCGCGCTCGATTCCGATGACCAGACTTCCACACTGGAAGAACCCCGATCAGGTGCCCCGGAAGGCCTTGCTGAAGGTGAATCCGACCAGGGTCGCAAGAGCGAGGGAGATCCAACCCAGGCTGCTGCACCAAACCTCGGCGAATTATCACCGCCTGATTCGGCAGCGGCCCTGAAGACGGAAACCCCAGGCAGCAGCCTTGAGGAACTCGAACTCGCAGATGAATCATCTCTGGCTGCTGTTCAGACAACAACGTCCATCAATCCAGATGAGATACCCCCAGGTCTAACAACACCACGTGACGCGACGACAGTCGCCGAACAGGCCGCCGGTCAACCCGGCTTGCCGGATCAGAACAATGAACAGGCAGCCAAGGACACCCCACTTCCTGCTGACCTAGAACCCCGCCCCGAACTGAGCGTCACGGTACCTGCCAAAGGGTTTGCAGGGCTCGACACGCCAGCTGAACGGATCGAAAATGCTGACAAGCTGGTTGATCCGCAGGAACCCGGTGCGGCGCTGGCCCGAATAGGTGGTCTCGCCAGCGGGATTGAGGAAGAATTTGAAGGTGAGCGCGGATTGGACAACGAAGATCCGCAAAACAAAATTCAGATTGCCGACGGCAACCCAAATGCCCAAATTGCTGCCTCGAAGGCCGATGAGCCGCGCGAAGGTGTTCGCGAAAACGGTATAGAGGATGCTGGGGAAACAACTGACAACGAAAATCTGAGCAGCCAGATCGCTTCGCTCGATGCCGGTGATGAATTCCGTGCGCCTGACAGAGGCACGCGCGACCGCGCGGCGCTGGCACGTGGCCCCCTGGACCCACTGGCAAGAGTGATCGCAGCAATTGCCGGCGAGAACGAAGCCCTCGCACGTGCGCTGACGAACCCCAAATCCGCAGACACCATTGGTGGTGTTCCCGACCCCGGTGAGCTGAAAACCAATGACCTTCTTGAAAAAGCCGCCGAAGCAGGCCTGGCACGGGCGCAGACAAAACTTGCCGAGCGCTATCTCCTTGGGCTTGTGGAGGGCAGCAGCCCTGAAGAAATCTTTGAATTGCTGCGCAATGCGGCCGAAAACGGCGACCAAGAAGCACAATTGCTTCTTGGAGCGCTGCTCGCCGATGGCAATGTCATCCCGAAAGACCTCGTTCAGTCCCATGTTTTCTTCGAACTGGCCTCTGCACAGGGCAACGAAGAAGCAAATGAAATGCTGCCTGTTCTCGAGCGCCAGATGACACCGCGGGAAGTTGTCGATTCACGTCGACTGGCGCGACAGTATCGCCGCCTCCTCGACGCCACCGCCGATGCACGTTCCAGAGGCTCAAATGGTGATGGCTTGCGGGACCAGTTGCTCGACGCAGCAGCTGCCGGTAACACGGCCAAGATCGCAGAACTGCTTTCGCGCGGCGCTGATCTGGAAGGCAATGACACAGCGGGACGGACTGCGGTTATCAATGCAGCCTGGCGTGGTGAACAGGAGGTCGTCGATCTGCTGATCGAGTTGGAAGCCGACCTGAATGTCGCAGACTATAGCGGTCGCACTGCTGTTTCCTGGGCAGCGAGCAACGGCCATGACAAGATTGTCCGAAAATTGCTGGAGAACGGCGCCCGCGCAACGGTCAGTGATGAGGAAGGCCTGAGTCCTCTGATGCGCGCCGCCTGGAACGGGCATGTCGAAGTTGTGCGGTTGTTGATCGACGCCGGATCACAACTCTCTGGCACAGACGACAAAGGAAATTCTGCACTCCACTACGCTGAGCAGGGCGGCCATCGCGAAATCGCGAGAATATTGCGTGCGTTTGGAGCCTGACGCCGGTTAGCGCAACTCAATCTGATGGGAGAAGGTCGACCCGTCTGTGAACGTGATTTGATCAAACCCAAGCAAATGCGCCAGATCAAAGAACGTGTAACGCGTGGCCTCGGGTTGTTCACGGAATAGCGGCGTGTTCCGTGCCACCGCCGTCATCATCGCGAACAACGCCCGTGCACGGTAAATCGTGTTGTAGGAATTCTCGTTCAGGCCCGTGATAATGAGTTTTTCGGCCTCTGCACCTTTGGCAAAAATCGCGAATTGCGGCGGGTAAGGGTTTTTGAACATTTCATTGGTCATCACCGTCACAAAGCCAATTCGCCTCAGCCGATCACTCCCGGGAAGTACGGGCACACGGGCGTTATAGACCTCGAATGTTGCGGGTTCAGGATAGTAGTACTCCGAATGCCTGCTGCCATCCTGAGCCTGAATCGCACCGATGCTCATCACCCCAGCTACGATGAATAAAAGCCCAGCAAACACCAATCGGTATGACGACATGATACTTTCCTTCCGAACACACGCTCTAACGCGCACTCTGCCGTTGCCAAACCCGTGTGACAACGGCTGGTTTGCTATGGGGTCCCTAAGATATAGTCCTCCCCAGCGCTTTTCCTGCGACCTCTGAAGGATTGTCCAAGATTTTGTCCAAAACCAGCAACGCTACGACATTTTCAAAAGAAACCGGGAAAATCGCATTTGTCGCGGCGGAGTTCGATGCTGCCCACGATGCGCTACAGGATCTGCAATCCCGCTATAGCAATGTCACCCCGGAAGAAGCGGATGTCATCGTGGCACTGGGTGGTGATGGCTTTGTCCTGCAGACATTACGGCGTTTCGTCGACAGCAAAAAACCTGTCTTCGGCCTGAACCGGGGCTCTGTCGGTTTTTTGATGAACGACTACAACCCCGAAGGATTGAACCTGCGGCTCTCGAAAGCCCAGGCCGTCACCCTGTATCCATTGCAGATGATCGCCAAAACCGCCGATGGCGAGACCCACGAATCCCTAGCCATCAACGAGGTCTCTTTGTTACGCGAGACCTATCAAGCCGCGAAGCTCGAAATCATTATTGATGGTGTGTCGCGCATGGAAGAACTGATCTGTGACGGTGCCATGGTTGCCACCCCGGCCGGCAGTACGGCCTATAACTTGTCCGCCCATGGTCCAATCATTCCGCTGAGTGCAGAAATTCTGGCGCTGACACCGATCAGCGCATTTCGCCCACGTCGCTGGCGCGGTGCGCTGCTTCCCCACGACGCCGATGTGGTGTTCCGCATCCACGACACGGCCAAGCGCCCGGTGAGTGCCACTGCGGATGACTTCGAAGTTCGCAATGTTGTCGAAGTCACAATTCGCGAAGATCGCGCCCGCAGTTTCCAACTTCTGTTTGATCCCGAAACCAATCTCGAGGAGCGGATTTTGAAAGAGCAATTCGCCCCGTGATGACGTCAGGGGGACGTGACGCGAGTTCATCTCTCAACGATCACGTTGAACTGACACCGCCGGACATCAACCCCTATCGGGCCGGCAACACAACCGTGCCCTATGTCTCCACATTCGACAGCGGCCTTGCAGGACCGCATGCCATGATTTGCGCCCTGATGCACGGTAACGAAATCAGTGGCGCCATCGCCATCGACCATCTGTTTCAAAATGATGTCCGTCCGATCCGGGGCCGCCTGACACTCGCATTTGCCAACACGACGGCCTTCGCCATGTTCGATCATGATCGCCCCTACGATTCCCGCTTCATTGACGAAGACATGAACCGCGTCTGGGGTGCAGGCACGCTTTCGGATCAAAAGCGCAGCATTGAACGACTGCGCGCGCGGGCACTCGCGCCCCTCATCGACACCGCCGACAGCCTCCTTGATCTCCACTCCATGCAATCCGGGGATCGCCCCATGCTGCTCTGTGGACCGAGCAGGAAAGGGCGTGAGTTCGCACGCTTGTTGGGCGGGAATGCCGCAATCGTTGCCGATGTCGGGCACGCCAATGGGGTTCGCCTGCGCGACTACGGTCAATTCAATAGCTCAGAATCACCCCGGACGGCGCTGCTTGCCGAGTGTGGTCAACACTGGGCAAGCACCACGGCGGAAACCGCGATCGAGATGACCTACCGCTACCTGCTCTCCCTCGCGATGATCCCTCCAGACCTTGCCGACCCATACCTGCAGAAGGGGCCGGAACCCGATCACTGGGTCGAGGTCACGGATCGGGTTATTCCGCAAAGCCACGATGCATTCTTTGTCGAAAACTTCCTCGGACTCGAAACCATCGCCAAGGCCGGCACCACCATCGCCCGTGATGGCCGGCGCGAGATCCAAACCCCCTATGATGATTGCGTCCTCATCATGCCCGCACGCCGACTGACACCGGGCCAGACAGCGGTTAGATTGGGACGTAAGCGTCATTTCGAAGAACATCATGTCACCTGAATTGCCCCCTCAACCCGCGCGTTCTCCGGTGCGGCGCCTGACCCGTGCAGATATCTATCTGTTCTTGCGCACCATCGCGATCGGCGTGATCGGCGGCGCAATATTCAATGCGCTCAACCTTCCGCTGCCCTGGATGATGGGGGCGATGGCAGCCACCGGCGGCCTGACCCTCGCGCGGGTCGAAATGGCCGTGGACTCACGCCTACGCACGCTGATGATCCTCGTGCTGGGTGTTTTTCTGGGCAGTGCGTTTTCGCCAGAAATTCTGGATCGGATTGCGCTCTGGCCGATCACCCTGGTCGCGTTGGTTGGCTACG
This sequence comes from Alphaproteobacteria bacterium, assembly GCA_018666195.1. Classification (GTDB taxonomy): domain Bacteria; phylum Pseudomonadota; class Alphaproteobacteria; order UBA6615; family UBA6615; genus JABJAG01. The sequence continues at coordinate 2,210 of JABJAG010000238.1, read as the reverse complement.
TCTTCGTGAGCACGTTCGTCGTCTATCTGTTCTTCCGGTTTATCGCCGGGTTTGACCCGAAGACTGCATTCTTTGCCGGCGTGCCCGGCGGCCTCAACGAAATGATTATCCTTACCCAAGCCGCGGGCGGCGACGATCGGCAGGTGAGCGTGATGCACACGACACGTATTTTCTTCGTCGTAATGACCCTGCCCTTTGTGTTTCGCGTCATGGAAGACTTCGATCCGGCTCTGCGGAGTTTTGGCGAGGCTGGCGCAAGCCTGGGGACCATCGATATCGTGATGCTGGCCGCCAGCGCTGTGATCGGGTTCTACGCCGCACGTCTGTTGCGGATTCCTGCTCCCCATCTGACCGGGCCGATGATCCTGAGCGCCACGGTTCATCTTTCTGGTCTGACCTCAGCAGCGCCACCGGTCATCGTGGTGGCCGTTGCGCAAATCATTTTGGGCTCGGCAGTCGGCGCGCGGTTTGCCGGGCTGACCTTTCACGATCTCGGTCGAATTCTGCGCCTCGGCGGCACGGCCACGGTCATTCTTTTGACGATTTCGGTAGCCTTCTCACTCGCGCTGGAGGCGATCACCGGGATTCCATTCGGCTCACTCATCCTGGCGTTCTCGCCGGGTGGCCTGACCGAGATGAGCCTCGTTGCTTTGGCACTGGAAATAGACACCGCCTTCGTCGCCACACATCACATCGCGCGGATCAGCGTGGTGGTGATTGCCATACCACTACTGTTCCGAATTCTTGACCGCTCCGGGTCGCGCAATGAGGATATCTAGCCGCGGCTTCGTCAGAATCGTATGCTAGTAGATATTCCAGTGAACACATGACAGAGACAGGGACACCGACATGATCGTCGAACAGGTCTGGACCGGGAATTCCGGCCGCAACTTTTTCTATATCGTCGCCTGCCCGGACTCGGGTGAAGCCATTGCAATCGACCCGATTGACCCGGCCCTGTGCCTCGCAACCGCCAAAGACAAAGGCTGGGACATCACCTGGGTGATGAACACTCACGAACATGCCGATCATATCGAGGGCAATGATGACGTGATCGCCGCGACCGGCGCCAAGCTGATGGGGCCGCACAATGCGGGCAGCAGCATCCCGGGCATCGACAAAGGCCTGCGCGGCGGAGACGTCGTGAAACTGGGCAGTTCGGTAGAGCTCGAGGTCATCGATACGCCGGGGCACACGCCGATCCACATTTCCATGCTCGGGCATGGTGATGACTCTCACCTGCTTTGCGGTGACACGATCTTCAATGCGGGCGTTGGCCACTGCTACAGCGGTGACCCGAATGTGCTCTACGCGACCTTCCGCGACAAGATCGCCAAGATGGCCGACAACACGCGTATCTATCCAGGCCACGACTACATCGCCAACAATCTGAATTTCACATTGGATCGTGAGCCGGACAACGCGGATGCCAAAGCCCTGCTGGCCGATGTCGAAGGTCAGGACCCGGCAAATGCACTGGTGACGACACTGGGCATGGAGCGCAAGGTCAACACCTTCATGCGCCTCGACAGCCCCGGTGTGATCGCGGGTGTGAAAGCGAGCTTCCCGGACCTGCCAGAGACACCGAGCGACGAAGACGTTTTCCTGAGCCTGCGTAAGCTGCGGAACGACTGGTAGCCGACCTAGGCGAGAGCCTTCATCCAATCCGCGATAGCCTGTCCGATTTCATCAGGTGAATCTTCCTGAATGAAGTGCAGGCCTTTCACCCGGACTTCAGTCTGGTTGGGCCAGCTGCGGCAATAGTCGCGCTGCGCGCCTGTCAGAATAACCCCGGGATCCGCATCGATGAAAAGCTTGGGAACATCGGACGTCTCCAGCCAAGCTGCATAGTTCGCGATGATTTCCGTGACATCTGCCGGGTCCCCCTCAAAAGGAATGCTCCGCGGCCAGGTCAGCGTGGGTCGACGAGATTCGCCCGGCTTCTGGAACGGACGCCGATACTCGCTCATCTCTTCGTCTGTCAGATCACGAATGACAGAAGCCGGTAAAATTCGGTCTACGAAAAAGTTCTTCTCGAGCACCATCTCTTCACCCTTTGGGGATCGGAACGTCTGGAACACAGATCGTGACGATTCCGGCCATTCATCCCATGTCAGCGGACGTACCAGCGCTTCCATATAGGCGATGCCCTTAACTGCATTGGGGTGCTGATTGGCCCAGTCAAACCCAAGAGCACTCCCCCAGTCGTG
>JABJAG010000237.1 GCA_018666195.1 Alphaproteobacteria bacterium | reverse complement strand
GATGTTCTGGATTGTACAGCCGGATGTGGACATAGCCCCGTCGCGGGGTAGCCATGTTGGCTTCGCTGCGCCGAATTCGGACGCGGTTGATGCGTTTCACGCTGCGGCGATGGCCGCAGGCGCCCGTGACAATGGCGGACCGGGGATGCGGCCTCAATACAGCGAGAATTACTACGGGGCCTTCGTACTCGACCCCGATGGACACAAGATTGAGGCGATGTGCCGTTCTGCGGTGTGACCGTCTTTCAAACCAACACAACTGATTTCACGAAAGAAAAGGAAGTAACTCATGGCTTTACGTATTCGACTGGCGCGCGGTGGCGCGAAAAAGCGGCCGTTTTATCGCATTGTTGTCGCTGATCAGGCGCGCGCGCGTGATGGGCGTTTCATTGAGCGGATTGGGCAGTACAATCCGATGCTCAACAAGGATGATCCGAACCGAGTGAAGTTTGACGAAGAGCGTGCCAAACACTGGATTGGTGTTGGTGCCAAGCCGTCAGACCGTGTGGCGAAGTTCTTTGCTGCGGCAGGCCTGATGGAAGCAGCTGTTCTGCGCGATCAGACCAAGCAGCATTTGCCAAAGGCGAAAGCACAGGAGCGCGCTGCTGAAGTCGCCGCTGCCGCTGAAGCTGCAGAGACGGCTGCTGCCGAAGCTGCCGCTGCGCCGGCTGAGGAAGCACCTGCGGAGGAGGCCCCCGCAGAGGAGGCACCAGCCGAAGAGGCTGCTGCCGAAGAAGCTCCTGCTGAGGAAGCCGCCGCCGAAGAGGCTCCGGCTGAAGACGCACCGGCTGAGGAAGCTGCGACTGAAGACAGCACGGAAGAAGAGAAGTCCTGATACCGGGGCTTGCCTGAATGATGAACGACACCGACCAGGAACCGAACACGCGAGTCTGCGTCGGTGTCGTCACAGGCGCGCACGGGCTACGTGGCCTCGTGCGTGTCCGACCCTTCACGGATGTGCCCGAAGATGTCGGGGCCTACGGACCGGTTGAGGCCGAGGATGGCTCTCAATCTTTTGTGCTCGATGTGCGCAACCGAACCGGCAAGGGACAGATTCTCGTGCAAATCGAGGGGGTCGATGACCGCACGAAGGCTGAGGCGCTCAAGGGGCTGAAGTTTTTCGTACCGCGTGATCGACTGCCGGAAGCCGAAGAGGATGAATTCTACCATGCTGACCTGCTGGGTCTGACGATTGTTGGGCAGGATGGCGCGGTTATTGGCACAGTGCGTGCGGTGCAAAATTTTGGCGGCGGCGACATTCTCGAAATCAATGAAGCCGATGGCAGTGTCTCGAACATTCCGTTCACGCTTGCTGCGGTACCGGAAATTCAGCTTTCCGAAGGTCGTGTGGTGGTCGATGTCGCCCAGATATTGAGAACGGGCGGGAATACGCGGGCACAGGAACAATAGCATGACAACCTGGGCTGCCAGTGTGCTGACATTGTATCCGGAGATGTTCCCGGGGCCGCTCGGCATGTCGTTGCATGGGCGGGCGCTGGAACAGAAAATCTGGTCGCTGGAAGCCCGGAATATCAGGGATCAGGCGACGGATCGCCACGCAACAGTCGACGATCAACCCTTTGGCGGGGGGCCGGGCATGGTCATGCGCCCGGATATCGTGGATTTAGCGCTGCAAGAAGCCGTCAATCAGGTTGACGATCAGCGGCCGATCATCTATCTCACGCCCCGCGGTTGTCCGTTGGATCAGGCGCGAGTCCGAGACTTGGCGGACGGCCCCGGCGCGATACTGCTCTGTGGCCGTTTTGAAGGTGTCGATCAGCGTGTGCTCGATGCGTGGCAGGCCGAGGATGTCAGCGTGGGTGATTATGTGCTTTCGGGTGGTGAACCTGCGGCACTTGTGTTGCTTGATGCTGTTGTTCGTTTGTTGCCGGGTGTGCTCGGCGCGGCAGAATCTCTGTCGGAAGAAAGTTTTGAAAGCGGGTTGCTCGAATACCCGCAGTTTACACGGCCGGCCAGTTGGACTGATCGGCAGGGCATCGAACGTCTGGTGCCCGACGTGCTGACCTCCGGCCATCATGGTCGTGTGGGACAGTGGCGTAGAGAACAGGCGGAACAGATTACACGTGAGCGCCGGCCAGACCTCTGGCAGCGTTACACGAAGCAGGACGAAGAAGGACAAGAGTGATGAACACGCTTCAGAAGTTCGAGGCCGATCAACTGGCAAAGCTGCAGGCCAGCCGCGAAACCCCTGATTTTGGTCCGGGTGACACGGTTCGCGTGAATGTACGCGTCGTTGAAGGTGAGCGCGAGCGTATACAGGCCTATGAGGGTGTGTGCATCGCAGTGAAGAATGACGGAATCAATTCCGCTTTCACGGTTCGAAAGATTTCCTTCGGCGAAGGTGTCGAGCGTGTGTTCCCGCTTTATGGGCCGCGGGTCGATTCCATTGATGTTGTGCGCCGCGGTAAAGTCCGTCGTGCAAAGCTCTATTATCTGCGTGGCCGAACCGGCAAGCGCGCACGTATCACTGAGCGGACAACGGGCCGTGGAATGGTGCCGCGTAAAGCCAAGGGTGGTGTCGTGGTTCCCGAAACGGGAAGCGCTGAGCGTCCGGATGATGCCGCACCGGCTGCAGAGGCCGAAAACAAGACCGAGTAGACACGCGGCTCCGACAGGTGGGCCGAGGTTTAAAGGCAGCGCCCCGGAGCACATGTTCGCGGGGCGTTTTGCTTTTGCGACAATGTTCAGCAGGAAGATAAAGACGATGGCGCAGCCAAAAACACTGTTTGATAAAATCTGGGACTCGCATCTGGTCGATGCAAATGATGACGATACCTGCCTGGTCTATATTGACCGGCACCTCGTCCATGAAGTGACCAGCCCGCAGGCCTTTGAAGGTTTGCGCCTTGCCGGCCGCACTGTGCGCCGCCCGGATGCCACTCTTGCTGTTGCCGATCACAATGTGCCGACAACGGACCGCAGTGGCGGGATCGAAGATGAGGAATCCCGTATCCAGGTCGAGACCCTGACAAAGAATTGCGAGGAATTCGGGATCGATCTGTTCGATATGGCCGATATCCGCCAAGGCATTGTGCATATCATCGGACCGGAGCAGGGCTTCACCCTGCCGGGTACGACTATTGTTTGTGGTGACAGCCACACAGCGACCCATGGTGCGTTTGGTGCGCTGGCTTTTGGTATCGGCACGTCCGAGGTCGAGCATGTGCTCGCCACCCAGACCTTGCTGCAGCGCCCGGCGAAAAACTTCCTGGTTTCGGTTGATGGTGACCTTTCGCTTGGTGTGACGTCGAAGGACATGATCCTTGCAATCATCGGCGCCATTGGCACTGCCGGTGGCACCGGTACGGTCATCGAATATGCTGGTGATGCGGTTCGGGCGCTTTCCATGGAAGGTCGGATGACCGTTTGCAATATGTCGATCGAAGGTGGTGCGCGCGCTGGTCTCGTGGCGCCTGATGACACGACCTATGCGTATCTTAAAGGCCGCCCAATGGCACCGAAAGGTGCGGCGTGGGAGCAGGCAGAAGCTTATTGGCGGACATTGCCGAGTGATGAAGGCGCAAAGTATGACAAGGAAGTTCGTCTGTCGGCCGCCGATATCCCGCCACAGGTAACCTGGGGAACGAGTCCGGAGAATGTTGTGCCGATCACCGGTGCCGTGCCGGACCCCGAGCATGATGCCCGCGATGACAATCAGCGGCAGGCCTGGGAGCGTTCGCTTGAGTATATGGACCTGAAGGCTGGCACCAGGATGCAGGATGTCTCGGTCGACAAGGTGTTCATCGGTTCGTGCACCAATGGTCGGATCGAAGATCTGCGCGCTGTCGCCGCGGTGGCCGAAGGACGTACCGTATCCGACAGCGTTCACGCCATGGTCGTTCCGGGTTCGGGACTGGTGAAAGAACAGGCTGAAGCTGAAGGCATCGACAAGATTCTGACAGCAGCCGGTTTTGATTGGCGTGAGCCCGGTTGTTCCATGTGTTTGGCCATGAACGCCGATAAGCTGGAGCCGGGTGAGCGCTGCGCTTCCACATCCAACCGTAATTTCGAGGGCCGCCAGGGTCGTGGCGGACGCACCCATCTGGTGAGCCCTGCGATGGCCGCTGCGGCGGCGATTGCTGGCAAGCTCATGGATGTGCGTGACCTTGACGCTTGAGCGAAACATCGAACACCGACGATATTCTGCCGCTCCGCTATGCGGGGTTGCTGCTGCGCATGATCGCCGGTCTGGCCGATATCGGCGTGATCTGGCTTTTTGCATGGCTGGTATCGTCACTGCTCGGACTGCCGTTTCTGGCAGGAACCGCCGATCAGCTGGCCGATACGGAACGTGTACACATGTTGATCGCCATTGTTCTGTTTTGTGCGTGGCTATACATGGCTGGTCTGGAAACGAGCGGACTGCAGGCCACGCTCGGTATGGCGGTGATGGGTATTTACATTGCCGACATGGCGGGCGCGCGCGCCGGAATGGGGCGCACCACGATTCGTTTCTGGATGCGCTTTCTGTCGATGGCACCCATGGGTTCGGGTTTTCTTCCAATTTTGCTGACCAGACGGCGGCAGGCCGTCCACGACATGTTCGCCGGATGTGTCGTGCTCAAACGCTAGGAGTTGCGTGATGGATAAGTTCAACAAGGTTACGGGCGTTGCGGCGCCGCTGCCGATGGTCAATATCGACACCGACAAGATCATCCCCAAGCAGTTCCTCAAGACGATCGCGCGCACGGGGCTGGCCAAGGGCCTGTTCTATGAGTTGCGCACGGATGAGAGCGGCAAGCCGACGGGTGATTTCGTGCTCGATCGTGAACCTTATACGAATGCCGAAATCCTGATTGCCGGGGACAATTTCGGTTGTGGCTCGTCGCGTGAGCATGCGCCCTGGGCGTTGCAGGATTTCGGAATCAAGGTGGTGATCGCACCGACCTTCGCCGATATTTTTTACAACAACAGCTTCAAGAACGGCATGTTGCTGATCAAGCTGTCTCAGGAGCAGATCGACAATCTGATGATCGTCGCCAGTGATCCGGAAAATCCGGAGATCAGCGTGGATCTGGAGAAACAGGAAGTCTACGCACCCAACGGCGTTGTTTATCCGTTCGAGATCGATCCGTTTCTCAAGGAATGTCTCCTGGATGGCCTTGATGATATTGGCCTGACGATGAAGCGTGACGACACGATTGGCGGCTTTGAGGGTGGTCAGATAAATCAGCAGCCTTGGCTGTATCGGGACGCGTCGTAATCGACGCCCACTAGCGTTTAAAGGGGAGGGGTTCATGCCCGCCAACAAGAGTGTTTTGGTTCTGCCGGGTGACGGTATCGGACCTGAGGTGATGGAGCAGGTCCAGCGTGTGATGGGCTGGTTCGAGGCAAAGGAAGCCGTATCGTTTGCGGTCGATGAGGAACTCGTTGGCGGTGCTTGTTATGATGAGCACGGTGTCTCAATCACCGATGAGACCATGGCGAAGGCGATGAATTTGGATGCTGTCCTGTTCGGTGCAGTCGGCGGACCAAAATGGGATGATGTGCCCCGCGAGCACCGCCCCGAAGCGGGCTTGCTGCGGTTGCGCAAGGATCTCGACCTGTTTGCCAATCTGCGTCCGGCCATTGTCATGGATGCGATGGTGGACGCGTCGACCCTGAAGCCCGAAGTTGTCAGGGGCCTCGATATCATGATCCTGCGCGAGCTGACATCTGGTGTCTATTTCGGTGAACCCCGTGGCGAGCAGACGATGGATGACGGTACGACCCGGGTCATCGATACGCAGGCCTATACCGAGGATGAAATCGTTCGGGTGTTGCGGGTGGGCTTTGAACTGGCCCGCAAGCGCGGCAACAAGCTGCATTCGGCGGAGAAGTCCAACGTCATGGAGACCGGGGCCTTCTGGCGGAAGATCGCCGGACGCGTTGCTGCTGAAGAGTATCCTGATGTGGAATTCGAACATATCCTGGCTGACAACTGTGCCATGCAGCTACTGCGCGACCCGCATCAGTTCGACGTGATCGTCACAGACAATCTGTTCGGCGATATCCTTTCTGACGAAGCGGCGATGATGACCGGTTCGCTGGGTATGCTGCCCTCGGCCAGTTTGGGCGCGGAAGATCCTGTTACGGGTGCGCGCCGCGCCATGTATGAACCGGTCCACGGATCGGCCCCGGATATCTCCGGTCAGGGCAAGGCCAACCCGCTTGCCATGCTGCTGAGCTTCGCGATGATGCTCCGCTACTCTTTCGATCTCGGCAACGAGGCCGACATGGTCGAGAAGGCGGCGCAGAATGTCCTCAATGAAGGTTATCGCACCGGTGACATCATGCAGGATGGTTGCACGCAGGTGACGACCGAGGAAATGGGCACCAAGCTGCTGCAGGAACTCGACAGCCTGTCTGCGTGATTTGACGCGGCACTCACCGGCGGTCTAGCGTTGATGCTTATCGAGTGGAGACGGACTTTGCGTGTATTTGTTGCGGCCCTGACATTGTGTGGAATCGCCGTTCTGGCTGTGCCTGCACACGCGCAGCAGATTGTGGAAACTTCCACTGGCAAGCACATTGCGGACGGCAATTGCGCGGTGAGCGAAGCGATGCTGACTGCGATTCAGGGGGGTGAAGTTGCCCACAAGGCCGAGACCCGCGCACGACTCAACGCGCTGCTGGATGCGGCACTGGCCAGTCCGAAAAATCGTCAGACGGCGCAATCACCCGTGGTGTTTCCGCCGCGTCCGGGCAGCTAGCGCGCCCGACAATCCCGATTTGATGGCTCTTTGCCAAGCGCCCGCATGTAGTCGGCGCTAAACCCTTCTGGCCAGACGACGTGTATGCGATCCGGGGCCAGAAAGGTCACCCGTGCGGCCAGCGCCGGATTGGGGTGCGTGTTTTTGGAGGGTGGGCCATACCAGACCGAGGTTTGCGTGTTGTTGCTCAGATAGACAATGGGTTGGGCAATCCGGATATCAATCCAGTTGCCTCGCACAATCAGACAGGCTTCACGGAAGCCGATGGTGTTGCCGTGGGCGCGAGGTGTCGTTGGCAGGTTGACCTGCCAGTCGCCGATGAGGGGGTTATCTGGCGGATTGCTCGCGCAGGCGGTCAGCAGTAGGCCAAGTGCCCAGGCGAAGGGCACGCGCCTCGGGAGCCAGCGTGTCGGTTTAGGGCGCGTCTGGGGGCGCAACGGCTGCGGTTGAGACACCAGCGCCTCGGAGTTCGGGTTCGAGACGCAAAGTGGCCCATAGAAACAGCATCCGAAAATCACTCAGCAACGACCAGAGCGGATGAATGAACGTGGCAGGCCGATTGTTTTCGATGAAAAGATGTCCGATCCAGGCCGGTCCGTATCCGGCAAGCGGCGCGATTGCCAGAAGCCACCAGGGACCGCTGACAAGGCCGATGCCCAGAAGCAGCAATGCCGTTATGGTGCCGACATAATGAATGGATCGTGTGCGCGGGTGGGAATGTTCGCGCAGATAGTGCGGCCAGAACTCGGCATAGCTGGAAAAACGTTCGGCCATGGCCGGAATTCTGGCACATATGTTCGCGTCAATGCGAGGAGATGAAATTGCCCGATATTTATGTAACCCCGGATGCGATACCGGCTGCGGTCGTTGAAGAGATCAAGCACAGTCTGGAGCGTCGTGCCGCCACGCCGCAACAGCGCGCCGCTCTGACATCCTATTTGTCGGATGTGGGCTTTCCTGATGGTGCGCGGGTGCTGGATATCGGCTGCGGTACGGGCCCTCAGGCGCGCACACTGGCCACCTGGCCGGGTGTTGCGGAGGTTGTCGGTGTTGATCAGCTCGAGCCGTTCCTCGAACGCGCCCGCGAGCTTGCGGCAGATATTCCAAATCTTTCCTTTCAACACGCTGATGCGCGCGAACTGCCGTTTGAGGATGCCCGCTTTGACGTGGTCGTGCTCCACACATTGCTCACGCATGTTCCGGGCCCGGAGCACGTACTGGCTGAGGTGTCTCGGGTTCTGAAACAGGGTGGGACGGTTGCCATCTATGATGGAGACTTCAGCACCATGAGTGTCGCGACATCGGATGCCGACCCGTTGCAGGCCTGCATCAACGCGTTTGTCGAAGGCAACGTTCACGACAAATGGCTTGTGCGGCGCTTGCCCGAAGTTTTGGGCGAGGCTGGTTTCGCACCGCAAGCAGCCCGCAGTCACGGGCATCTGGAAACAGCCAGTCCGGCGCTGACCAAAGGCTGGACCGAGCGGGGTGCGCTCTACATGTACCAGTGGGGGCGTATCGATGAAGCGATGCGTGATGCGCTGGTTGCTGAATGCCGACGCCGTATCGAGATCGGGGCGTTCTACGGCTTCATGAACTATGTGAGCCTGATCGCGTCGAAATCCTGATTGGGAAATAACCCGAAATCCTTGCAAAACCGCTGTTTGGGGCTTAAGTCATCGCCGCACCCGATACAAACTGTATTGGGAAAACAAGGATAGGACCCATGGGTTACAAGGTTGCGGTGGTCGGTGCGACGGGCAATGTCGGTCGCGAAATGCTGCAGACACTGGCGGAACGTGAGTTCCCGGTGGATGAAGTCGTGGCGCTGGCGAGCGAACGCTCGATCGGGCGTGAAGTTTCTTTCGGTGATAAAACCATCCTGAAAGTGCAGTCACTTGCCGATTTCGACTTCACAGGTACCGATATCGCCCTTTTCTCGCCGGGCTCTTCGATTTCGGCCGAATTCGCACCCAAGGCGGCCGCGAAGGGCTGCATCGTGATCGACAACACGTCCCAGTTCCGAATGGACCCGGACGTGCCGCTGATCGTGCCCGAGGTCAATCCCGGCGACGCGGCCGGATACACCAAGCGCAATATTATCGCCAATCCGAATTGCTCGACGATCCAGATGGTTGTCGCTCTCAAGCCGCTGCATGAGGCCTTCGGAATTGAGCGGGTTGTCGTTTCGACCTATCAGTCGGTTTCAGGTGGTGGCAAAGATGCCATGGATGAACTCTTCAATCAGACGCGGGCCGTCTACGTGAACGACCCGATCGAGCCGAAGCAGTTCACCAAGCAGATTGCGTTCAATGTGATCCCGCATATTGATGTCTTCATGGATGACGGTTCCACCAAGGAAGAGTGGAAGATGATGGTCGAGACCAAGAAGATCCTCGATCCCAAGATCAAGGTCACGGCGACCTGCGTGCGTGTGCCGGTGTTTATCGGGCATGCCGAGGCGATCAATATTCAATTCTCCCAGGAGGTCTCAGCCAAGGCTGCACGCGAGGTTTTGCGCAATGCCCCCGGCGTATCGGTGATCGATCATCGCGCCAATGAAGGTTATGTGACACCCGAGGAATCCGCCGGCGAGGACGCTGTCTATGTCAGCCGTATCCGCGAGGATGCGACCATCGACAACGGCCTGAACATCTGGGTGGTGGCGGACAACCTTCGCAAGGGCGCGGCCCTGAACACCGTGCAGATCGCCGAGTTGCTGGATCGCGATTATCTGAAAAAGGCGATCGCTGCCGAGTAGCCGGGCAATGCCGGTCGCATACCCGGATATAGAAAATCTTGTCCGGGCCTGCGGTCTGACCCTGCGCGGTGGATTTCATCCTGAAGATGCTGATGACGTGCCGGGCAACCCCGGCACGCTGGTTCTTGTCGGGAATGTTGGCCCCGGCATGTGGGGTGCGTTTATGGTGGATCGCGCGACATATGGCGGTCGTGCCAACCCCCTCGATGACTGGGTTCGCGATCGGTTGAGTTCTGTTGCAACGGAACTTGATGCGACGCCGCTGTTTCCGTTTGGCGGACCACCTTTTCTGCCTTTCCAGCGCTGGGCCCAGAGGGCCGAACCGGTCACGTCGTCTCCTCTGGGTGTGTTGATACATCCCGAATACGGTCTTTGGCATGCTTGGCGGGGTGCGCTGGCTTTCGATGCAAAGATCGAACTGCCGGTGCCGGATGTGAGGACATCCCCGTGTGACAGTTGCGTTGATCAACCCTGTGTATCCACATGTCCGGTGAATGCGTTTGGCCCGGATGGTTACGACGTACCGGTTTGTGTGAGGCATATCGAAACCCCGTCGGGGTCAGACTGCATGGCGCAAGGGTGTCGGGCACGTCGCGCCTGTCCCGTAGGGCGGGCATATACCTATGCTCCGGCGCAGGCCGAATTTCATATGCGCGCATTTCGCGCGGCACAACGGGGCAACGGCTAGCTGCGACCGGCGATCAGGTCGCGGGCAGCGAGCAATCCACCGCCGGTGACCAGCGCGCAGGCCAGGGCGAGCGTCCAGGTTGGTGCGGTGAAGCCGAACATGACGAGCAACAGTGTGGAGAGCACGGGAGCGGCATAGGCAGTGGCGCCGATCACCCGAAGGTCGCCGTGTTTGACCGCATGATCCCAAAAAAAGAAAGCGAATCCCACGGGCCCGAGCCCGATTGCCAGAACGGCAAGCCAAGCCTCTGTGTCCGTTGGCCAGATAGTGGGTTCGATTGCAAAATGCGCCAGCCATGCCAGCAAAGCCGTTGCACCGCAGAAACTGCCAACGGCATTGGTGGAGATATGTGCAAAGCGCCGGGACAGAACCGAATAGCTTGCCCAGAGGAGCGCGGCACCGATCGCTGCGGCATAGCCGTATGTGTGGTTGGAATTGAAAGACAATCCGGTTCCACCGGCGATGATCAGCGCCGTGCCGAGAAAACCCAGTCCAGCGCCGGTGACGTGAAACCAGCGCAACGCACCAACCTCGCTCCGGGCTGGAAGAAGGGCCGAAAACAGTACGATCAGGACCGGCCAGAGATAGTTGATCAGATTGGCATCCGCCGGTGGGGCATTCTGGATACCGACAAAATACAGCAGGTGGTAACCGAACAACCCCGTGACCCCCAGCGTCCAAGCGGAAGCCGGCAGCTTGAAATGGGTCCACGGTTTTTCGCCGCGCAAGAGCCAGATCGTGACGATCAGTGTGAAAACGACCGTGAAAGCCATGGCCACGAGTTGGAAAGGTGGGATGTTACCTACCAAAACGCCAAGAATGGCCAGAGTCGACCAGATCAGAATGGTCAATAATCCTGTCAGTGTCGCGCGTGTTTTGTGCGAATTTGGCACAAGCTGACGTTTCAGATCTGCGCCATTGCGGCGGCTTCGTGAATGATGCGGATTGTTTCGGTCCAGAGTTCGAGCTCACCGATCCGCTCGAGCGGCCACCATTCTGCGTGGGCGGCATCACCGCCGGCCATGGCGTCTCCAGCGGTCCAGCGCGCCGCACAATCGACCAGCGTGTAGTGGTACTTTACCTGGCGGCCGTCTTCGGGAGTGTTGCTGACGGCGTTGGCAGGAGCGGTCACGCCCTGGGTGCCGGGGCGCGCCGGATCGCCGTCCCGCACAATCGCATCGACCACATCGACGATGCCGATGATGTCAATCTCGACCCCGGTTTCTTCGAGAACCTCGCGGGCCGCAGCCTCGCGCCAGGTCTCGCCGAGTTCCTGCTTGCCCCCGGGAATGCTCCACTGGCCGATCCGTGGTTCGCGACCACGCCGGATCATCAGGACATTGTCACCCTTGATCACCACGACGCCAACGCCGGCAATCGGATTGTCGGGATATTCGCGGTCGCTCATGTGGTTTTTTCAGCGACGCCAAGCACGATCTCCAGAAGAGACAGTGTGATCAGGCTGGCCCTTGCAGCCGGGTCTGTCAGGGGTTCGAGCATTGGCGTCGCTTTTGATGAAGACCGGAGGGTCTAGTACATGTGCTGACCACCATTGATCGACAGAGTCGATCCGGTGATGAAGCCCGCATTGTCGGCGGTGAGGAAGACGACACCGCGCGCGATGTCGTCGGCCGTCCCAAGGCGTCCGACCGGAATGCCTGCGACGATCTTCTCCAGAACCTCCGGCGGGACTGCGCGCACCATGTCTGTGTCGACGTAACCAGGAGCAATCGCATTCACTGTGATGCCCTTGGTCGCGCCTTCCTGGGCGAGTGCCTTTGTGAAGCCGTGGATGCCTGATTTGGTGGCCGCGTAGTTGACCTGACCGTACTGGCCGGCTTGACCGTTGATCGAACCAATATTGACGATGCGCCCGAAATTGTTCGCACGCATATTTTCAATCACACAACGCGAGCAGTTGAAGACGCCGGACAGGTTGGTGTCGATGACCTCTTTCCACTGTTCGAAGCTCATCCGGTGCATTGTGCCGTCACGAGTGATACCCGCATTGTTCACGAGAACCTCGATTGGGCCCATATCCTTCTCGATCTGGGCCGTTGCGGCGGTGACTTGCTCGAAATCGGAGACATCGAACTTGATCGTTTTTATGCCGGTTGAGTCCTCGAACTCTCGGGCGCGGTGCTCGTTGCCCGCATAGGCTGCGACCACGTCGCGACCCGCACCTTTCAATGCGTTACTGATCGCCGCACCGATTCCTCGTGTGCCGCCGGTAACCAATGCCACTCGACCCATATTACTCTCCATGTTCGGTGGTCTGGTGGCACCTCTCTCGGGCGCGCTTTCCGGACCGCTTGTGGTGTGCGTTCCCCAGCTAGTCTCGTTCGATGCACATGGCGATGCCCATGCCGCCGCCGATGCAAAGGGTTGTGAGCCCCTTCTTGGCATCGCGCTTTTCCATTTCATGCAGCAGGGTGACCAGCACCCGTGCGCCGGATGCGCCGATCGGATGACCGATTGCAATGGCCCCGCCATTCACGTTCACGATCGCCGGATCCCATCCCATGTCCCGGTTAACCGCGATGGCTTGCGCAGCGAAGGCTTCGTTGGCTTCGACCAGATCCAGGTCATCAACGGTCCAGCCGGCGCGTTCCAGTGCCTTGCGGCTGGCCGGGATCGGTCCCGAACCCATGATGGAAGGTTCGACGCCCGCGGTTGCCCAGGAGGCAATTCGGGCCAACGGCTTGAGGCCACGGCTTTCAGCTTCATCGGATGATGTGAGGACGATGGCTGCAGCACCATCGTTGATACCGGATGCATTGCCAGCGGTGACTGTGCCTTCCTTGCTGAACGCCGGACGCAATTTGCCAAGGGTCTCGGTGGTTGTACCGTGACGGGGATACTCGTCTGCCTCGACAACCGTGTCTCCCTTGCGGCCGGAAATTGTCACCGAGGTGATTTCGTCGTTGAAGCGACCTGCATTCTGCGCGGCTTCAGCCTTTTGCTGTGAGCCAGCTGCGAATTCATCCTGATCATCCCGGGTGATCTGCCATTGTCCGGCGACATTCTCGGCGGTGTTACCCATGTGGTAACCCATCATGGCGCACCAGAGGCCGTCATTGATCATCGTGTCGACCAGTTTGACATCACCCATTTTCGTGCCGTTCCGCATCTGAGAGGCGTGGGGTGACTGACTCATGCTTTCCTGGCCACCGGCCACAACCACACTGGCTTCGCCGAGCTTGATGGCTTGAAAACCTTGTGCAACCGAGCGCAGGCCTGAACCGCAAACCTGGTTGACGAGATAGGCGGTACGATCCTCGGGGATGCCTGCTGCAAGAAGAGCCTGACGCGCAGGGTTCATGCCGGTGGCGGCTGTCAGCACCTGGCCGAGTACGACTTCATCCACATCGCTGGCCGGGATGCCCGATCGCTCGAGGGCACTTTGGATGGCGATTGCGCCAAGTTCTGCGGCTGTGAGACTGGACAATGCACCGCTGAAGGCGCCGACAGGTGTTCGGGTGGCTCCGGCAATCACGACATCCGACATTCTATCTCTCCTGGTATTGCGAAGTTCAACGGCTAGAAGAAACGCTGTTATCGCGCTAAAACCGCCAAAATCCGTCCGTTTCAGACGTTGGTTTGGATATAACCCTCAGACATTCCAGAGTCCAGCATATGCCCCGCTAGAGCTGATGCAGCCAGTCGGTCATAGGTTCCCAAACATCGGCTTGTGCGCTTGACGCTGCGACCATGCCGATATGCCCGAGCGGCGGATTGCGACACTCCGCATTGGGTAATGCTTGCGCAAGTGCCAGAGCGGAGGCAGGTGGAACGATCCGGTCACGTTGTGGTGCCAGCACCAGCGCAGGGGTCTCTATGTTCTGGGGGATAATGTCCGTGTTGCCGACACGCCATTCGTTTTTGTAAGGCGTATTCTGACCATACCAACCGGCCATGCATTCACGTGCGACGGGTCCGGATAGGGGCACACCGTCATTGAGCCAGTCTTCCAACGCGACAAATTCTTCAGCAGCTTCGCTCTCGGGGTCCGTCTCTGAGAAGCTGATGAATTTGCGTGTCACGAGAAACGGATCAAGGGCCGAAAACAGAGATTGAATGATGTCGACGGGTAGTTCGCCATATGCGTCGAGCAGTGGGCTGGTCGCTTCCACCCAGCGGGCAAGAGATTCAGCCTGTGTGACCCGCTCAGCATGGAAATTCCAGGGAGTCGCCATCAGAACGAGCCCAGATACGTCTTTGGGGTTCTCTGCTGCAAGCGCGAGCCCCAGCAAGCCACCCATGCAATAGCCAACAACAGGGACAGGCTGTCCAGATATGGTGCGCGCCTGGGCCAATGCGCCTGCGAGTGGGCCGGAGATATAGTCAGTCAGCGAAAACATCCGCTCAGTCTCGCCGGGCACGCCCCAATCCAGCAGCAGGGGGCGCAGACCGGTTTCTGCGGCCATCCAACGCAGCAGGGAACGGCGGTGGGAAAGATCGAGAATATAGGCACGATTGATCAGCGATGGCACAAACAGCACTGGGATACCGGCTTCCGGGCCGTAGTCGAGCAATCGTGTCGCACCATCGGTCCATATGACAGGTGGTTCGGTCAGATCGCGTTGATAAGGGTGATCACGGTACGCATTGATGCCGTCTGAAAATGTCTTCAGTCGCAGATAAATTTCCCGATCAACGGCGTCGGCGAACGGATCATTGGTATCAGGATTTTTTGGGTTTGGTGTTTCGAGGTTTGGCCCGAGTGCGGCTTGCAGTTCCGCCGCCTTTTTTGCCAGTTCCGGACTCCAGTTGGTCGAGGCGTTTCTCAAGAGCGGTAAGCCGGCGCGTGAGCTGATCCACCCATTCGTCGCGGTCGCCAGGTGTAGAGGGAGCGGACGAGGTCCGGTCCGCAGCGGGGAAGGATGGGTCTGGCGCATTGCGGGTCCCCGGTTGGGCGCGGTTGAAGAATTCGGTGAAATTGGCGGTCAGCATCGGTTTAACGTCTTTGCTGAGCTGCGTCATCGCTTCGAAAAAGCGCGCGCTTTGTTCAGCAAGATCAGGATCTGCTGACATCGCCGTCAGTTGGCTTTCCCAGAGGTCAAGATACTGACGCGCAAGCTTTGAGAGATCGGGTTGGTCATTCATGATCGACGACTATAGCCATGGCCAGATTTGATGCACTATCAGGATCGCACGAATTGTCCGTCATAGGTTGCATTGCAGCATAATGCTTCTGATCTGCTATAGTAACGTAACGGAAGCAACATTTGGGGCCGTAAATCATGGCCGATTCAGAGAAAAAAAATCCTAAAACGATCAAGAAGTACGCCAATCGGCGGCTCTACAACACGTCGACGAGCAAGTATGTGACGCTCGATGACCTGTCTGTCATGGTCAAGGCGGGAGACGAATTTGTCGTTGTAGATGCCAAGTCGGGTGATGACATTACGCGTTCGGTGCTGACCCAGATCATTTTCGAGGAAGAGGCTAAAGGAGAGAATTTACTCCCCGTCGCTTTCCTGCGTCAGTTAATCCAGTTCTATGGCGACAGTTTGCAATCTGTGGTGCCGAATTATCTCGAAGCCTCAATGGACGCATTCTCGAGCAATCAAGAACGAATGCGCGAATATGTGGATGGTTCTGCCGGGCGGAATATCTTCCCGTTCAATCAGTGGGAAGACATGGGTCGTCAGAATTTGGCGATGTTTGAGCGCGCGTTCCAGATGTTCACGCCGCGCGACACGAGTGAGCCTCAGCCTCGTGATAACACTGCGGCCTCAGGGCCGGGCGGTGATGACAAACTCGATGACCTCAAGTCACAGATTGAAAAACTGCGCCGCCAACTGGATGAAATGTCTCGCTGACTAATTCAGCCAGTCAGGATCTATCTCCGGCTTGCCGCAATGCCAACCCTGCAGAAAGTCGACCCCTTCTTCGAGAAGCAGCTTGGCCTCGTCTTCATTCTCGACCCATTCCGCGACGCATTCCAGGCCGATCCCTTTGGAGAGGTTGATCATGGTGCGCACGAAAAGAAGGTTTTCAGGCTTGTCGATAATGCCCCGAACAAAGGAGCCGTCGATTTTCACAATCGCGACGTTCAGGGCCCGCAAGTGACGGAAAGACGTAAAGCCTGCGCCAAAGTCATCCAGCGCGACGCGGCAACCTAGTTTCGTCAGTGACGAGACAAATCGTGATGATTCATCGACGTCATCCAGTGCAACAGTCTCGGTGATTTCCAGAATGAGCCGCGTGGCCAGGTCGCGCCGATTGTGCAGGCGATTTTCAAGAGTTTTAAGCCAGACGGCATCGACGGCGGTCATCCCGGACAGGTTGACCGAGAGATTCATCTCGGGATTGCTTTCCAACGCATCGAGTCCGAGTTGCAGAACCTTGCGATCGATAAGGCGCATCAATCCCATTTGCTCGATAACGGGAACGAAGCCGCCGGCAGCAATGACATTGCCTTCTGGGTCGATCATGCGAGCCAGTCCCTCGTGGAATTCGACGTCTCCGGTTTTCGCCGATACGACGGGCTGAAATGCAAGTTTGAAGCGATCGTCCTTCAGGGCCTGTTTGACCTGCTCGGCAATCACAAGTTCAGGGCGTTCGGTCCGGGCATGTTCGGGGACATTGACATAGTCGAGGTAGCAGTCGCAGCCGAGCCGACGTGCGGCGCGCAGTGCATTGTCTGCGTGAGATACGACATCGCGGGCTGTACTGGCGTCACCGGGGAATACTGAAATGCCGATTGAGGCCGTAATCGTCATGGCACCCGCAGGGGTCGACATCGGATTGTCGCGAATGGCGGAGAGAAAACGTTCGGCGACAGCTGTAAGCTTCGAACGGTCACAATTTTCGACCACCACTGCAAATCGGTCAAACCCAACCCGGCCAACCACATCGCCGCTGCGCATCGATGTCTCGATACGGCGTGCCGCAGCCAGAATGACCGCATCGGCAGTTTCTTCGCCATAGACGTCGGATAAGGCATTCAGTTTGTCGAGGCCTACCAGCAGCAATCCGCCTGGCTGCTGTGTGTGTAGGCTTTGTGCAATCACATGTTCGAGTGACTCGCGTAACCGTAACTTGTTGTACTGGCCGGTCAGAGCATCATGGTTGGATAGAAAGGTGACCTCTTCTTCGGACTTTTTTCGTGCATCGATGTTGCACACAACGCCGGTGAGGCGGTTCGGCTTGCCGGTGTCGGATTTTGTCGCGATAGCGCGTTCCTTAATCCATACGAAATTTCCGGTGTCGTCTCGCACACGGTATTCGAGATCAAAAACCTCGCCGCGTTCGAGGTGGCGTGACATTGAAATCATACGATGCGGAAGGTCTTCAGGGTGGATTCGGCTCAGGAAGCCATCGCCGGAATCCAATGCCCCGTGTTCCTTGATGTTCAGGGATTCAGGAAAATCACCCGTCCACTCCATGGTGTCCTTGATGAGATCCCAGTCGTAAAACAGATCTCCTGACGCCACGAGTAGATTGATCAGATCAGGCAGTGATTTGCTGTCGTCTGGGCCCGGCTCGAAGCTCGGGATGGCCAAGGAGGCTATATCTGACATTCTACGCACCTCCTGCCTGAGGTCTGAGTTCTTCAGCCGCACATCCTGCGCGGACATTTCTCGGGGACGATAACCGGGCAGGCGTTAACAAAGGGTAAGAGTTGCCGCAATTTATTGCCGGTAGGTAATAATTGCCGAGTTTTTGAATCAGGCTCAAGTAATTATGGTTAACGAAAGATAAAATTGTCAGTAATCTGGATTTCAACTTTAGGAAAAATTATGTAAATTTGTAGGTATCTGAAGATCGTAACTCTGGACGTAAAGTGACACTCAACCTTCCAGGCCGTATCGGGAACACTGCAGACACCGCCGTTGAAGCGGCGCGCCTGCATGCTGCTGCCAATGCCGCTGTTCACGTTGCCGGGTTTGCGCCGGGCACGGAGAACACCGATCGGGAGGATCATCAGACCGCCCCGCGCATAGATGGAGCTGCATCTCCGGCACGTGCGGTGGGGCAATTAGAGAACGCGCACGAAGGCCGGGTTCGGACGTCGAGCTTTCATGTTCGCCGGGGTCCGAGCCTGGGCTTTGTTGCGCAAATGCTTGCCCAGGACGAGCATGCAGATATACACCGGCAAGTGACCCCTGCTGAAGGTGCGGCGACCTATCCGTCGCTTGTGTCGGATATTGATATTTTCCTGCCCGGTGAAGATATCGTTCTTGCTGATGCTTCTCGACGGCTCGACATTCACGTCTGAGCACAACTCCTTTTTAGGTTTCTATGTCTGACTCCCGTTGCGGGAGAGGTGCCCTTTCGCCTATTGAAAAGGGGAACTGATGCAATGAGAGGGTCAATGAACCCGGGGGAATGAAAAATCATGACGGAAACAATCCTGAACCTGATTGATGGTGGCGCTGACGATGCTGTTGCACTTGCTGCGCCCGACCGTAAGCCACTGACCTATGCCGGGCTGCGCGCCCTGGCAGCAAAGACCATTTCGGATATGAACACGCTGGGAATTGGCCGAAATGACCGGGTCGCAATCGTTCTCCCGAATGGGCCAGAGATGGCTGCCGCGTTCATTGCCGTTGGGGCGGGCGCGACAACCGCGCCGTTGAATCCTGGCTACCGGGGTGAGGAGTTCCGTTTTTATCTAGAGGATTTGGGGGCCAAGGCGCTTTTTGTCGAAGCAGGCAGCCAATCACCAGCGATAGACGTCGCGCGTGATCTCGGTGTTGCGGTTTATGAACTGGATGTGCCTGATGGTTCGCCAGCCGGTACCTTCGAGATTGCAGCAGGCGAAAATGGTGCGGGTGTGCCCGCGCTTCCAGGCGCTGCAGAGCCGGAGGATGTCGGGCTGGTGTTGCATACATCAGGCACAACCTCGCGACCGAAGATCGTCCCTTTGAGCCAGACCAATATCTGTGCGTCCGGACGTCATATAGGTGAAACGCTAGGCCTGACCGGTGATGATTGTTGCGTGAATATCATGCCGTTGTTTCACATCCATGGACTTATTGCTGCGGTGCTTTCGAGCATGGCCGCCGGGGGCAGCACATATTGCACACCGGGCTTTGATGCCTTGCGGGTCTTCCGTTGGTTCGAGGATGCAACGCCGAGTTGGTACACAGCTGTACCGACAATGCATCAGGCAATCTTGTCGCGTGCGGGACGAAATCAGGACATTCTCGACGCCATGGATTTGCGATTCATACGGTCATCCTCTTCATCTTTGCCGCCCCAGGTGATGGTGGCATTGGAAGAGACCTTTGGTTGCCCGGTGATCGAATCCTACGGCATGACAGAAGCTGCGCATCAGATGGCTTCAAATCTGTTGCCGCCGGGCGCGCGTAAGGCAGGCTCGGTAGGTGTTGCAGCGGGGCCCGAGGTCGAGATTATGGATCTCGACGGAAAAATTATGGACCGTGGCGCCACGGGTGAAATTGTTATCCGGGGTCCAAATGTGACAAAGGGCTATGAAGCCAATGAGAAGGCGAATGCGGAAGGCTTTACAAATGGCTGGTTCCGCACCGGTGATCAGGGAATGTTCGATGAAGACGGATATCTTAGTATCACCGGGCGCCTGAAAGAGATCATCAACCGCGGTGGCGAAAAGATCAGCCCGCGGGAGGTTGATGAAATTTTGCTCGATCATCCGGCAGTCGGTCAGGCTGTGACCTTTGCGTTGCCCCATGAAAAACTGGGTGAAGAGGTCGCTGCGGCCGTTGTGTTGAAAGAAGGCGAGAGTGCCACGGAAACCGATATTCGCGAATTCGCGGCGACCCATCTGGCGGACTTCAAGGTGCCGCGCAAGGTCATCTTCCTGGAGGAAATACCCAAGGGTGCAACAGGCAAGCTGCAGCGTATCGGCCTGCATGAAAAGCTAGGGCTCTAGACAATGAAGGTCTGTGTCTTTGGAGCGGGTGCGATCGGCGGTTATATGGCGGCTGAACTTGCCCGGGCGGGCGATTGCGAGGTGACATGTATTGCTCGTGGGCCGCATCTGGCAGCAATGCAGCAGAACGGGCTGAAACTGGTCCTGAAGGATGGCACAGAGCATGTCGTGCCTGTTAACGCCACCGATGACCCACGTGAAGCCGGTCCGCAGGACTATGTGATTGTCAGCCTGAAAGCACATTCCTCGGCTGCTGTGGCCGATCAAATGCTGCCGCTGTTCGGGCCAATGACGGCGCTGGTGACAGCGCAGAATGGCGTGCCGTGGTGGTATTTCTACAAGTTGGAAGGCCAATACGAGGGCACGCGGGTTCAGTCTGTGGATCCCGACCAACGGCAATGGGAAATGATCGGCCCGGAACGCGCGATTGGTTGTGTTGTCTATCCGGCCGCGGAAATTTCTGAACCTGGTGTGATTTATCATGCTTATGGAAACCGCTTTTCCATTGGTGAGCCGTCTGGCGAAAAAACCGACCGGGTTCAGGTCTTGTCAAAATTGATGTCAGACGCGGGATTACGCGCGCCGGTGCGTCCGCGCATTCGCGACGATATGTGGGTCAAGATTTGGGGCAATGTCTCGCTGAATCCTATCTCTGCACTGACTGGAGGAACGCTTGCCGAAATGATCGATGACGCGGACGTTCATGCAGTGATCCGTGCGTCCATGATAGAGGCACAGGCTGTCGGTGAGGCGCTTGGCGTCAAGTTCGCGATTGATGTCGACAAACGGATTGCCGGTGCTCGCGAAGTGGGCGATCACAAGACGTCCATGTTGCAGGATCTGGAGCTGGGACGACCGATGGAGATCGACGCGCTCGTGGCTTCGGTACAGGAGCTCGGTCGCATCGTTGATGTTGCAACGCCAACAATCGATGCGGTGCTGGGGCTTGTGAAGCAACGCGCCCGACTGGCCGGATGCTACGACGGCTAAGTTGGACCTAGAGGCTGGCGAAGATCGCCTCGACGACAGCTTCCGTTCGTACGCCGACACCCATGCCCTCGCTCTGATAATTCGAGACGAAGCAGGCCGCGAGGTTCCGTGCAGGATCAGCCAGAGCACGCGCACCACCTGAACCCAGATGGCCGAATGCGTTGGGATTTGGGCCCATATAGGCGTGCGCCGGCGTGCTTTTGGCATAGCCCATGGCATAGCGCATGGGTCGCCCGGTCATGCCGTCTGCGTCGTCTTCCCATTGCAGGGTGGTCGCGCGCTGGACAGCTTCCGGTGAGAGAATGCGAGCGCCATCCAGTTCACCGCCATTCCCCAGCATTGCGTAAATGCGAGCCATGGCGCGCGCTTCACCGAATCCACCAAAGGACGGGATTCCCGCCAGCCGGAATTCGCGGCTGTTCTGAGCATCGGTCCCGAATGGTTTGGGCAGGGGCTTCCAGGCGCGTGACAGTGGGGTTTCTTCGGTGCTGCCACCTTGCTTCATCATCGCATTGCCCTGGGTATTGGGTGTCAGGTCGGCAATCCGGTCGAGATCGCTTTCCCGCACGCCGATCTGATAATCCACGCCCAGCGGCTGACAGATGTTTTCCTGCACAAACTGCGCGATGGGTGTGCCAGTGACCCGGCGGACGATTTCGCCGGCGAGGTAGCCGATATTGACCGTGTTGTAAGCGCCCTTGGTGCCCGCCGGCCACGCGGGAGCCTGCTGCTCGATCACCTTGATCATGCGGTTGTAGTCGTAAATATCGCCGGGTTCACCAGCGTCGGCAAAACACACACCGCAGTGGTGGGAGATGACGTGGCGTACCTTCACGTTCTCCTTTCCGACCTGGGCAAATTCCGGCCAGTAATTGGCAACCGGTGCCTCGAGATCAACGAGTCCCCGGTCCGCCAGAATGTGCACAGATGTGGCGCACATGCTCTTGGCGATGGAGTACATGATGCACAATGTATCTTCGCGCCATGGTTTGCTGCGCTGTGTATCCATGTGACCACCCCAGAGGTCCACGACCTTCGTGCCGTCGTGATACACGGTGATGGCGGAGCCGATCTCATCGTGCTCGGCAAAGTTTCGCGAGAGCGCATCCTGCACGGATGCGAATTGCGGATCGCAGCTGCCCTGAATTTCTGTGCTCATGCCGTTCCCCTGATGATGTGTTGGAAAAGTATCGGTCGCGTGCGTTCCGAACGCAAATGCCGCTATGCCGAGCCGGACAATGTGCGGCTCACGGCATCCTGCCAGCCGGACAGCAGGGTTTCTCGTTCAGCGGCTGTGATCTCGGGTTTGAAGTCTCGATCAAGATGCCATTGAACAGCGATGTCATCGAGACTGGCGTAAAGACCTGCTCCAAGCCCGGCGAGCATGGCTGCCCCCAATGCTGTGGTCTCGGTGACTTGAGGCCGTTCGATGGAGATGTCGAGAATGTCGGCGAGAAACTGCATCAGCCAGTCATTCTCGACCATGCCACCATCGACCTTGATGACTGCTGGCGAGGTGCCCAGATCGGCTGACATGGCATCCAGAAGGTCCCGCGTTTGATAGGCGACTGCTTCGAGGCTGGCGCGGGCGATTTCAGCAATCCCCGAATCCCGGGTCAGACCCAAAATGGCGCCACGGGCATCCGGGTCCCAATGTGGCGCACCCAACCCGGCAAATGCAGGTACCATATAGACGCCGTTGTTCGCCCCAAGCGCGCGGGCCAATGTCTCTGTTTCCGGGGCGGACCCGATCAGTTGCAGGGCATCGCGTAGCCATTGCACCGCGGCCCCGGCGACGAAAACGGACCCCTCCAGTGCATAAGTCGTCTGCCCGGCCAGTCGATAGGCAACCGTGGTGAGCAGTCGATGACGTGAGGTGACGGGTGCATCTCCCGTGTTCATCAAGACAAAGCAGCCAGTCCCAAATGTGCTTTTGACCATACCCGGTGCAAAGCACGCCTGACCCACGGTCGCGGCATGCTGATCGCCGGCGATGCCGCGAATGGGAAGAGCGGCGCCGATGGTGTCGATCCGCGTGGTGCCGAAATCGCCAGCACTGTTGAGCACCTCGGGCAGGACGGCGTGGGGAATTTTCCACAAATCCAGCATCTCCGTACTCCATTGCTGCTTGTGAATATCAAACAGCATGGTGCGGCTCGCATTGGTGGCGTCGGTGGCATGGA
Source organism: Alphaproteobacteria bacterium (assembly GCA_018666195.1). GTDB lineage: Bacteria > Pseudomonadota > Alphaproteobacteria > UBA6615 > UBA6615 > JABJAG01. The sequence continues at coordinate 6,456 of JABJAG010000237.1, read as the reverse complement.
TGTCACCGCCGGTCAGGCGCCAGAGCAGAAAACTATCGATTGTACCGAAGGCCAGTTCACCCGCTTCGGCGCGAGCGCGTGCGCCGTCGATGTGGTCTAGTAGCCAGGCGATTTTGGAGGCTGAAAAATAGGCGTCTGGCAGAAGTCCGGTCTGTGCAGCGATCATGTCTGTGTGACCAGCGGCAGCAACATCGCGACAGGCCTGCGCGGTGCGACGGTCCTGCCAGACAATCGCATTGTGGATGGGAATCCCGGTATTTCGATCCCAGAGGATTGTTGTTTCACGCTGGTTGGTGAGGCCGAGTGCGGCGATATCGTGACCTGTTTTCAGAACTTCGCGGGACACGTCGAGAGTGGCGCGCCATATCTCCTCCGGGTCATGCTCGACCCAGCCAGGTTGGGGGAATATCTGCGTCAGTTCGCGTTGGGCGCCTTGTACAGGGTGACCGGACTCATTGAAGAGAATCGCGCGGGTACTGGTCGTGCCCTGATCAATCGACAGGATGTGGCGCGATGCAGCCACCGGGGCTCTAGCGCACGCAGAAAGGCTGCATGGCAACGGCCAGATCGAGCAGAGCTTCGTCGCCGCCCGGCCAGCCAATGAAGGACAACCCGGCGGGACAGCCTTCGACCTGGGCGGCCGGAATGGTGATTTGTGGCAAACCTGTATGTCCTGCGATGCATGTCAGCGCCATGGTGTTGGCCCGGAAGAACTCGAGGTCTTCTGCCGGTGCATCGGTTTTTGGGGCGATCACAGGTGCTGTCGGCAGACACAGAATAGTGCCAGGCGTGGCCAGTGAAAGCACTCTCGCCAGAACCCGTTCGCGAACCTTTGCAGCGGCGGTTGTTTCATCGGGTGTGATTGCGGCGGCCATGGCAAAGCGTTCGCGAATGCCCGGGCCGAGGTCAGGATTGTGTTCCTGCACCCAGGGCAAATTTGATTGCGCGACCTGACCGCCCTGCAGGACGCGGAACGCGTCCCACCAGATTTCGAGCGTATCATCGCCGGCGATCTGAACGGGTTCGGCCTCCGGCAGGACACCGGCAGCCGCGCCGATCACCGTACTGATGGCATCACCAACCATCGGGTCTGTGCGTTCAAATGCATCGGCAATGACGAGCATGCGATCTGGCGTGCCCGGTGTTGTCGCGCTGTCGAGCAGAACAGGGCCGATATCCCGGAACAGTCCGGCATCATTGGCGAACCAGCCCGCCGTGTCGAAAGATACGGCCATGCCATGCGCGTTGGACAGGTCGACCCGGCCATGACTGGGCCGGATGCCATAAAGCCCGCAGAACGAACCGGGGACACGGACTGATCCACCCGTATCGGAGCCCAGCGAGAAGTCGCACATCTCTGCAGCCACGGCAGCCGCAGAGCCCGAAGAGGACCCGCCCGGCATGCGTCCGGGTGCGCGCGCGTTCACTGGCGTGCCGTAATGGGCATTGGCACCGGTGAGGCTGTAGTAGAACTCGTCACACACGGCGATACCGACGATATCCGCCCCGGCGTCGAGTAATTTCTGCACGCTGGGTGAGGTGGTCTCGTTAACCTCGGACTTTGCAAAATAGTCCGGGCTGCCATTGGAAATTTTCCGTCCGGCGATGTGATACTGGTCCTTCACCACAAAGGTTTTGCCAGCCAGCGGACCAACCCCCGAGCCCTTGATGGGTTCGGAGATCGTGTGCGGCATCAGTGCACCGACAGGGTCAGCGGGAATTTTCGGGTCGGTCATGGAATTCTCCCGGCGCACTGGGCCGCGTTTTGGGTCGGACTGGGTTATTTCTTTTTCCGCGTGCCAGTCTTTTTCTTGGCGGTTTTGGGTGCGGGGCGTTCCTTGTTGAACCAGTCGAGGATTTGCTCACCGTCCCAGCACACCACTCCAGGGTGGGAGAGAATGTGCTCGAAGGTCTCGCGCACATATTTGATCCGGTGCGGCGAGCCCGACAGATAGGGGTGCATGGCAACGGCCATGATCCGGGTGTGCTCGTGGCTCTCTGCGTAGACCGTCTCGAAATAGTCGATGGACCGATTCTTGAAGACCTCTGACGGCTGATGTTGGATCGCCATCATCACGATGTCATGCAGCTCGTAGTTATAAGGCAGAGCCACCATCGGTTTGCCGCCCTCGGTCTTCAGGCGCACGGGCTGGTCGTCGAGCACCCAGTCGCCGATATATTCGACTCCGGCATCGGCCAGATGGTCGATGGTCTGGTAGGTCTGGGTCAGGCCCGGCCCGAACCAGCCGCGCGGTGTTTTCCCGCAGAAGTCACCAATAATCTTGAGAGATTTGTCGATCACAGCACGCTCATCCTTGAGCTTGTGCATCGGCATCTGCTCGTAGGAATGGGCATTGAACTCCCACCCCGCATCCAGAACGGCTTCAGCCGTGCGGGGATAGTCTTCGATAGTGCGGGCATTCAGGGTAACCGTGGGGCGTACGCCCAAATCTTCCAGCATAGATTTGATGCGCCAGAACCCGACCCGCATGCCGTATTCATGCCAGCTCCAGTTCGGGTGGTCGGGGATCATCGGAATGCCCTGGGGCGGCGGGATGACCATGCGGGCCATGGCGCGGGCGATGTCCCAGACTTCGAGCGCGAGAATTGGCCACAGCACCAGCTTGGCCCCATCGGGCAGGATCAGCGGCTTGCGGTCGGTGATTGCAGAAAACGGCAGGCGGTCGCCCGGCATCATGCCTTTCATGGTCTCTCTCCCCTTGCGGCCCTTTTGATTTTCGAGCGCGCGCGTTATTTCGTTGGGCGCACTATACTGGTGTGCGAAGACTGACAAAAGGCAAAGGCCCGGTCGGCCATAAGAAATCTGGGGACTTACATGAGTGAAACCGCTGCCAGCGATGGCAATGTTGTATTGGTGCATCGCGATGTTGACATAGCCACCGTGGTGCTGAATCGGCCCGAGAAACTGAACGCCCTAAACAAGGCGATGTGGCGCCGGGTGGGCGAGGTGATGCACGAGCTGGGCGCGGATGCCTCGGTGCGGTGTGTCGTGCTGCGCGGGGCTGGCGACAAGGCGATGGGGCCTGGCGCGGATATCTCGGAATTCGAGACGCAACGTTCGAATGCGGAACAGGCCGCCGAATATGGGGCGCTGATGCACAACGCGATGCACGCCATTCGTGATTGTCCCCATCCGGTGATCGCCCTCATCAAAGGCTTGTGCGTGGGGGGTGCGATGGAAATCGCTCTGATGTGTGACATGCGAATCTGTGGTGAAGGTTCGCGGTTTGGCGTACCGATCAACCGGCTCGGGCTGGTGATGGCCTACCCGGAGGTCGAGGCGCTGGTTGGTCTGGTTGGGCGATCCATCGCACTGGAAATTCTATATGAGGCGCGCGTCTTTGGTGCCGCCGAAGCAAAAGACAAAGGACTGGTCAATCGGGTTGTGGCGGATGACGTGGTGGAAGAAGAGGCCTACAAAACAGCACGCCGGATTGCCGATGGTGCGCCATTGGTCAATCGGTGGCACAAGAAGTTTGTCGATCGGGTGCTCGCGGGCGGCCCGCCCCTGAGCGAAGCCGAGCAAGCCGAAGGTTTTGCCTGTTTCGACACCGATGATTTCAACACCGGGTTCCGGGCCTTTCTGGCCAAGGAAAAGCCCGAGTTCGAGGGACGCTGAACATGACGACGAAAAACACCGGCCTGCTGCACGGCCTCAAAGTTATCGAAATGAGCCACATCATGGCCGCGCCGACCTGTGGACAGATGCTCGCCGATATGGGGGCAGACGTGATCAAGGTGGAACGTGCCCCGGGAGGGGATGACACCCGCCGTTTTGGCGAGGGCGAACAGGGCGATTCCGCAGCCTTTGCCATGATGAACCGCAACAAGCGTGGACTGGCGGTTAACACCAAGTCCGAGGAAGGCCGCGCGGCACTGCATCGGATCATCGCGCAGGCAGATGTCTTCATCGAGAACTATCGCAAGGGCGCGATGGAGCATTTCGGCATCGGCTGGGAAGAGATGCATGCCGTCAATCCGCGGCTGATTTATTGCTCGGTGTCGGGGTTTGGTCGCACAGGTCCTTATGCGGAGCGCGGCGGGTTTGATCTGATCACCCAGGGCATGTCGGGCATCATGAGCATCACAGGTGAAGCACCGGGCCGACCACCGATCAAAGTCGGCGCGCCGATCACAGACATCACGGCCGGCATTCTTTCAGCAACAGGTATTCTGGGTGCTGTGGTCAGCCGCTATGAGACCGGCGAAGGCCAGTATGTGGATTCCTCGCTCTACGAGGCCGGGATCATGCACACCTTCTGGCAGACGGCGATTTACCATGCGAGCGGTGAAATTTCTCAGCCCATGGGGTCAGCGCATCCGCTATCCGCGCCCTACCAGGCCTTCCCGACGAAAGACACCTCGCTGGTGGTTGGTGCGGCCAATCAGAGCACCTGGCTGAAATTCGTCGAGGCGATTGATTCGCCGGAGTTGGCGGAAGACCCCCGATTTGAAACCAGCAACACCCGTATGACCAATCTGGATGAACTGGTGTCGACTCTGACCGAAATTCTGTCCCACCGAACCACCAGTGAGTGGCTCGAAAAGCTCGAGGCCAACGGCGTTCCCGCGGGTCCGGTCTATGATGTGAAGGAAATGTCGGAAGACCCGCACACGATCGCACGTGGCATGATCGCGAAGGTCCCGGCAGCAACCGGCGGCGAACACAGCGTGATCGCGCATCCGGTCAAGTACTCGGCTGATCCCACCTCGATCCGGCGTGGTGCGCCGCTTATGGGTGAGCATTCGCGTGAGGTTCTGGCGGAATTTGGCTTTGCCGCGGACGAGATCAACGGCCTGATCGGGTCGGGCGCGATTGTTGAGCCGGAGACGACTGCGAAAGCAGCGGAGTAGAGTCTCCCTATTCAGCTGCTTTGGCAGCTGTTGTGCCCAGATGCGCGGTCAGAAAATCCCAGACCGGACCGTTCGGGTCTTCCAGTCCGAGGAAGACATTGAAATGGTTGGCATCGGGGACGGAGACAAGCTGTGCCTCGCCACGTTCGGCCAGGGCTGCGTGCCAGGTACTGGCCTGACGCTTGAACTCGTCGCTTTCCGCACCGCCATGGGCGACCTGCATGGGCGGCATTGGCTTGTCCAGCGTGAGCAGCGGTGACATGGCGGTTGTCTCCGCGTCATCCAGCTGCATGAACTCCTGTCGGTAGCTGAGCATCAACGGGCGCATGTCGTAATTGCCGCTGACGGTCATGCCGCAGACGATCCCGCCCAGATCGTTTTCGTTCGCCAGTTTGACGAGTGTTGCGGCGGCGAGATGACCCCCCGAAGAATGGCCGGCAATGCAAATTCGGCTGGCATCCACACCGAGTGTATCGGCATTGGCGCGCACATGACGGACAAGCGCGGTGGCGTGCGTAACCATGTCTGGCAGGCGGACCTCGGGGAGCATCGGGAATGTGCCGGCCACGAAGGAGATGCCGTGGGACAGCGCGGCTTCTGCCCAGCCGCATGACGAGGTGGTCGAGCCGCGTTGCCACTGGCCCCCATGGGTGAAAACGATGACCGGGCCTGGCGCACCATCGGCACAGTAGAGATCAAACCGGTTGCTCGGGTTTTCGCCGTAGGAGAGGTCACGTTTCGTCGCCAAGCGTTCGGCGACGTCTGCGGAATGGGTCTGCAGGCGCTTCTGGGTTGCGGCATCCGCATCGTTCTTGACGTTGGTGTACTGGGCGTCGAGTTCTTCACGGGTGTAGTCGAGATATACGGCTTCGGTCATGCGCCCATTCCAATTTGGTTTGGCTTGAATGTTGACGCCACGTTGAAGGGACGACACGCTGTCGTCAACATTGGAGGAACGCTGCATGCCGGATGGTGACATTAAGTCCGTAGACGAGTTGGTTGACCACTATGGGGAGCCCCGGGGTCATCTTGCGGAGAAGGAAAAACCAGAGCTCAGCCAGCATTGCATTCGTTTTCTCGAGCTTTCGCCCTTTTGCGTGCTGTCCACATCAGCCGCCGGTGATGGCCCCGCTGATTGCAGCCCGCGCGGTGATGCGCCGGGGTTTGTGCATATCATCGACAGCACGACGATCGCGATTCCGGACCGCCCCGGCAATCGACGTACGGACACGTTCCACAACATCATGGAAAATCCTGAGATCGCGGTGATGTTCATGGTTCCGGGGCTGAACGAAGTGATGCGCCTCAACGGTCGGGCCCGACTGACAACCGATGCTGCTTTACTCGATCAGATGCATGCCAACGGCAAGGCGCCGCGCGCCGCGTTGGTGATCGATATCCGTTATGTCTATTTTCACTGCGGCAAGGCGGTGATCCGCTCGGATCTCTGGAACCCTGATAACAAGGTCCAGAAGGGCGATTTTCCGACTTTGGGCAAAATCAATCAGGACTGGTACGGCGTGGATGCCGACGAAACCGATGCCCGGCTGGCCAACGACTACGAGAACAATCTGTATTGAT
>JABJAG010000029.1 GCA_018666195.1 Alphaproteobacteria bacterium | reverse complement strand
TTCATCAGCTTTGGCAGACTGCCGAGCACAAGGATGAAGTTTTGGAACCTTGTTTTTCCAGTGACTAAGGTTGCAAAACAGTTTGGAAGACCAGTATCAAAACTCATCTTTTCCTTTTAGGCCACTAACGCGGGCAATTTTGAAATTTAGATGCATGAAGCTGGCAAAGATTTGTCTTATTTTGCGGCTATGATCATTGCGGTCATGTATACGGACTGGTCGTATAGGATCAGGATTTCTGCCGTGATGAACGTTTCGTGTTAATTCACTATCAAGTCCTGAAGTCAGGTCCCATTTCGCTACAAGAAGATGTATGGCTCCCTCATGGGTGCCAGTATTTATCTCATTCAGTTACAGTGACTTAAATCCGAATTTTCTCTGAGAGCCATAATTTTCGAAAATTATTTCATGGTGACAGTCCAAACTGGCGGCCTACACCAGACATAGTCACGACTTGGATCTCATAAAGGAAAATTTACACGGCCTTTATTTTTCCCACACAGTTCTTTACGTTTTTTGAAAAGTTGGTGTTTGGATAAGCCAATTACATCCATTTTTCAAATAGGTTAATTCCTAGCAGACACACGTTACTCAAATAAGCTACGCTAAAAGTGAAAAAGGATTCAGAATATGCGTTTGAAAGACAAGGTTGCGATTGTTACCGGTGCCGCATCTGGCTTGGGGGCATCGACCGCGAAAATTTTCGCCGACGAAGGCGCCAAAGTGATCGTCACGGACCGGGACACGGACGAAGGTGCCGCGGTGGCCGACGAAATCGTTGCGGCCGGCGGCGAGGCCCGTTTCTTGAAGCTGGATGTCACAAGCGAGGCTGATTGGGGGAGCGCGGTTTCTGAGACGATTTCAGCTTACGGCCAGATCGATATATTGGTCAACAACGCTGGCGTCAGCGGCAGTCACCCGGACCGACTGAACACCAACACCTGGGATGAGCAGATGGAAGTTTGTGCCAAGGGTCCGTTTCTGGGCATGCAAGCCGTCATCCCCATCATGCAGAAGGCCGGGCGTGGCTCGATCGTAAATGTATCGTCGGTCTCAGGCCTCGTAGGCCTGCCTTGGATTCATATGGGTTATAACGCTGCCAAGGGGGCCGTGCGCTTGGCAACAAAGGCCGCCGCCGTGCAGTTCACAGCCGACGGTATCCGCACGAATTCGGTACATCCAGGCATGATGCCGGCCATGAAAACTGCGATGTTGAGCGGCGATCCGGAGGCGCGCCGCGAAAGGATTGCCAGCGTTCCGATCAAACGCGTGGCCCGGGTCGAGGAGGTGGCTTATGCGATCCTGTTCCTGGCCAGTGACGAGGCTTCCTACATCACGGGGGTCGAGTTGCCAGTTGACGGCGGCTGGACATGCCAATGAGAAAAGGCGCCCGTTGGTGGCAGCTGGCAGGTTAATTAGATGGGGGTAAGAGCAATGGTCGGTAGACGTGAAGCCAAGGAATGGGGAAAGGAACATCTGAAGGGACTGTTTTCCAGCCCGTCGGCGCCCTTCACACCAGACTTTACGCTGGACAAGGCAGGTGTAGTCAGAAATATCGAACGCGTGGTCGCTAACGGTGCGAGCGGTGTGGGTTTTGGTTTTCTCGACGCCTTTGGCCTCACCATCGCGCAGCGAAAGCAAACGATGAACCTGGTCGCAGAGACAACAGGTGATCGCGCGATGTGCATTTTCTACACTGCTGATCATAGCGTGGCTGAAACGATTGATCTCAGCCTCCATGCCAGAGCGATTGGGGCGGAGGCGATCATCCTGTGGGTCCCCTATGAATGGGCGTCCTCGCAAGACCAGATGCACGACTATATCAAATATGTTGCTGGAAAGGTGGATTTGCCGATCGTTGCGTTCAACACCCCCCATTCGGGCATGACAATGACGCATGAAACAATGGCGCGCATTGCAAAAATTCCCAATGTCTGCGGCTTCAAGAACGCGATCAAGGATCCGCAGCACACGATCCGCGCGATGGAGATGTTCGGTGCCGAAGTCGTGCTATCCTACCCGTTCGAGGATCACCTGCTGGAGATGACCGTCCAGCACGGCCAGCAAGCGCTTTTGGGATCGACCAGCGTTTATCTGATGCAAAGCCCGGAGAGACAGCCGATCATTGATTATCTGCGGCTTGCACAGCAGGGTGACATGGTGGGCGCCACCCGCATTCGCGACGAACTGGCGCCGCTGCGGGAAGTATGGGCCAGCATTTATGAGGTGTTGTGGGACGATAAGAAGGCCGCGCATCCCATGGGCCTCGTCAAATATTGGATGGACATATTGGGCATGGCCGGTGGGCCGATGGGACCGCCGATGCAGCAGCCCGACGAAGCGGCCAAGGCGGCGTTCCGTGAATGCCTGGATGTGGCGGGTTGGGAGCGGCTGCTTTTCCCCAGCCGTTTCTGACAGAATCAAGATATTAAGGAATGAAATATGACAGAGCTGAAGGACAAGACGGTCATCGTGACGGGTGCAGCCGGAGGTATCGGCCGGGCGATTGCACAAGAGGCTGGGCGTGCGGGTGCGCGGCTGGCGTTGGTCGATGCTGACGCGGCGCGTCTGGACGAGACGGTTACGGCGATCCGAGCTATTGGCGCTGAGGTTCTGCCTTGCGCGGTGGACATGACTGATCGTACATTGTGGCAGAAGAACATCGATGACATCGCGGCCCATTTCTGCGGGATCGATGTGATGGTGAACAACGCCATGTGGGTTGAATACGAGCCGATGGCCGAGGTGCAAGAAGGCGTTTACCGGCGCCAAATGGCGATCGGACTGGACGCGGTCTTTTGGGGCATACAGGCGGTCACTCCGCACATGATCGCGCAAGGGGCTGGCAGTATCGTCAACATGACGTCGCCCGCATCGGTTCATGGC
>JABJAG010000236.1 GCA_018666195.1 Alphaproteobacteria bacterium | reverse complement strand
GTTCCGGCCTGGTCAGAGCGACACGCTTTTAGTCAATCAGATCTGCAGTTGCTTCTGGGTTCACTGTTGCACCAGCAGGAGAGGGTGGAGCGACGTTGGATTCCGTTAATAGGTCTCTGGTCGGGTCTGCGTCTTGAAGAAATTTGCCAGCTGCGTCACACGGACTTGAGAGAAATTGACGGCTCCTGGTGCTTCAGCGTGAACAAGGACGCAGGACATCTTAAGACCCCCTCAGCACAGAGGTTGGTTCCCATTCATCCCTGGCTCATTCAGAGGGGGTTTCTGGAAGAGATAGGTCACCAAAACCGAGAAAGATCTGAGAACCAGGTTTGGTTAGAGCTCGAACGCGATTCTTTAGGTCGTTATTCAAATAGTTTTGGGAAGTGGTTTGGTCGCTACAAAACGAAACTGGGTTTTCAAACCCGCGTTCAGTGCTTTCACTCTCTAAGGCATACCTTCACCGACAGACTGAAACAAAATAGCGTCGCTGAACCGGTCATCCGACAACTTGTGGGTCATAGTGAGCAGTCAATAACGCTAGGTCGTTATGGAAAGCCTTATGGGGTTAGGGCATTAGCCGCTGCCATTACCCAGCTAGACTTTGAGATCGAATAGCTCCTGCGTAGCATTTTGAGTAGCAAAACGCCTGAAGCAGTCAGCTTTGGGACCAATGTTGTTTCAATTGAGAGGCTTAGAGAATAGTGGCGGAGGGAGAGAGATTCGAACTCTCGGAACGCTTACACGCTCAACAGTTTTCGAGACTGCCCCGTTCAACCACTCCGGCACCCCTCCGCCGATCGTCTGATATTGTTGCCAATATCGCGAACGGGCTCACGAAATGTGCGAGCGCAGGGGTTCTACCGCACGTGCTCACCTGCCTGCAACCCGCTCTGGGTGGGAGAAAATCGTCAACAATCGCGCTGTTTCGGCTGTTGACACCGGACGCTGGCGGCGTATAGTCCGCCCGCATTCGACGGATCGCTGGAGAAATTCGCGGTCCGCCTTGTTTTTGCAGGAACTTTTGGCATTTGCAGCCCACTCGGTGTGCGGCGCGTTTGTCGTGATTGAACGGATTTGAATCATGTACGCAGTTATTCAAACCGGCGGAAAACAGTATCGCGTTGCCAATGGCGATGTGATCACCGTCGAGAAGCTCGAAGGCGATGCCGGAAGCACGCTGGCGATTGAGCCGGTGCTGATGGTCAACAATGGCAAGGCGACGCAGATTGGTGCGCCGGTCATCGAAGGTGCCTCGGTCACCGCTGAAGTGGTCGAGCAGACCCGCGGCGACAAGATCGTGGTGTTCAAGAAAAAGCGCCGTCAGGGCTATCGTCGCACCATGGGCCATCGTCAGGAACTCACCGTTCTGCGTGTGCTCGATGTGACCGGGAAACCGGCGACCAAGAAAAAGGCAGCGGCGAAGAAGCCGGCTGCAGCGAAAGCAGATGCGGCTCCGGCCGAGGACGCTTCGAGCGAAGACAAGGAGTAGTTCGAGATGGCACATAAAAAAGCAGGTGGTAGTTCACGCAACGGCCGCGATTCAGCGGGACGTCGCCTTGGCGTCAAAAAGTTTGGCGGCGAAGAGGTCATCTCTGGAAACATCCTCGTGCGTCAGCGCGGCACCAAATATCATCCCGGCGAGAATGTCGGCATTGGTAAAGACCACACGATCTTCGCAGTGGTCGAAGGCAAGGTTGAATTCTCCCGTCGCCGCGGTGGGCGGACCTTCATTTCGGTTGTCCCGGCAGACATGGCGATTGCAGCCGAATAGGGCTTTACCAATAGACCGTTCTATACGGGGAGATTGGCTAGCCGATCTCCCCGTTTTTCGTTCTGGAGCCGTGTTATGAAATTTCTTGATCAGGCTAAGGTTTTTCTGCGCTCTGGCAGCGGCGGCAACGGATGCGTCAGCTTTCGTCGCGAGGCCAATGTTCCCATGGGCGGTCCCGATGGTGGTGATGGCGGTCGCGGTGGCGACGTCACTGTCGAATGTGTCGACGGTCTGAACACCCTGATCGATTTCCGTTATCAGCAACATTTCAAAGCCGACCGTGGCGCCGATGGCATGGGCAAGGCCCGTTATGGCCGTAGTGGTGATGAAGTAACGTTGAAATTGCCCTTGGGAACGCAGATCTTTGCCGAAGATGGTGAGACGCTGATCGCCGATCTGATCGCCGTCGGCCAACGCGTTGTGTTGCTCAAGGGCGGCGAAGGCGGCCGCGGGAATATCCATTTCAAAAGTTCGACCAATCAGGCGCCCCGGCGGGCGGACACAGGTGGTGATTTCCAGGAGATGTGGGTGTGGCTGCGCCTCAAACTCATCGCTGATGCCGGGTTGGTCGGTCTGCCCAATGCCGGGAAGTCCACGTTCCTTTCGGCGGTTAGTGCCGCAAAACCGAAGGTTGCCGATTATCCCTTTACGACCCTGCATCCTGCGCTTGGCGTCGTGGAGAGTGATGACGAAGCTTTCGTGCTGGCCGATATTCCGGGTCTGATCGAGGGCGCCCATGAAGGGCGCGGTCTGGGTGATCGCTTTCTGGGGCACGTGGAGCGTTGCCGGGTGCTGCTGCATCTAATCGACCCCACCATGGGGCCTGACGCTGTGGTTGAGGCCTACAAGACCGTGCGCGCTGAATTGACAGCCTATGATGGTGGTCTGGGTGAGAAGCCGGAAATCGTCGCCTTGAGCAAGTGTGATGCGATTTCCGAAGACGATCTTGCAGCCTGTCGGGCAGCGCTTGCGCCTCATGTCGATGGTACCTTCATGACATTGTCCGCGGTGGCGCGGATCAATGTCGTAGAGGCCTTGCGGGCGTTGCGCCTGGTGATCAATGCCGCGCGGGACGAGGAAGCGGGGATCGATCGCGATCAGTCGATCTATAAAGAGGACGACTCTTCGGAGGCCGTCACGTGATCAATCTCGCGAAAAGCCAGCGGCTTGTCGTGAAGGTCGGGTCGGCACTGCTGGCTCGGGACGACGGGCAATTGCGCACGGATTGGCTTGATGCGCTGGCACAGGATATTGCTGCGCTCCGTAGCACCGGAACGGAAGTCATGGTCGTATCATCCGGTGCGATCGCGGTGGGTCGCCGCGTGCTCGGGCTCGCCCGGGGGCCTCGCAACCGTGTTCTGCGGTTGGATGAAAGTCAGGCCGCGGCAGCTACGGGGCAGGTTCAGCTTGCCCATGCGTGGCAGAACGCGCTGGCCTGTCACGATGTTTCCGTTGCACAGATTCTCCTCACAACTGATGACACGGAAGACCGGCGTCGGCACCTGAATGCCCGTAACACCATTGCAACTCTGCTGCGCCTGGGTGTGGTGCCCGTGATCAACGAAAACGATACCGTGGCCACGGAAGAGATCCGTTTCGGTGACAATGACCGACTTGCCGCACGCGTGGCCCAGATGATGGAGGCCGACACCTGTGTTCTGCTTTCGGATATTGACGGGCTGTACACGGCAGACCCGGCGCGTGACGACACGGCTGAACATATCGCCAAAGTCGATGCGATCACGCCGGATATTGAAGCGATGGCCGGTGAGACTGCGGGTGATGATGGGTCTGGCGGCATGATCACGAAAATAGAGGCCGCGCGTGTTGCGATGCAGGCTGGGTGCCGCATGGTTATTTCTGATGGACGTAATCTGCACCCACTCCAGCGTCTTGCGGATGGTGAGCGGGCCACATGGTTTTTGCCTCAGGGTGAACCACAAACTTCGCGGAAACGCTGGATCGCGGGTTCGTTGAATCCGGTGGGGAGCATTGTTGTTGATGCGGGTGCTGCGGCAGCGCTGGCACGCGGCAAAAGCTTGCTGCCTGCCGGTGTGACGGATGTGGAGGGTCGTTTTCAGCGCGGTGATCCGGTTGTTGTCACGGATGTTGATGGCAAGGAAATTGCCCGTGGGCTGGTGGCCTATGGCAGTGAGGATGCGCGCCTTATTCTGGGTCGGCGATCCGAAGAGATCGAGGGAATCCTGGGGTATCGCGGTCGGGAAGAAATGATTCACCGCGACGATCTGGTCGAAAGCTGAGTGATCCTATGTCCGACATTGGCTCCCCCGGCCGACTGATCTACAGCGCGGTCCTGCTGATTGCGCTTGTCTCTGTGGCGCATGCTGCGATTTTCGTCCGTATGGCAGATGCAAATCCGCTGGTGATCGCTGCCTATCGAATGCTGATCGCCAGCGCCGTACTGTTACCGATTGCATTGCTGTCATCATGGCAGGAGATACGCGGGCTTTCCCGACGCCAATGGGTATTGATGGGCACTGGCGCCATTTTTCTGGCGTTGCATTTCGCCACATGGATCGAAGGCGTCCAGCGTACGTCGATCGCGAATGCGGTTGTGCTGGTTACCCTGACCCCGGTCTGGCTGGCCCTATGGGCCTTACTGGTGTTGCGTCGATCTCCGGGCAAGCGTGTCTGGAGTGCGGTGGGGCTGGCGGTGTGCGGCAGTGCGATCATGGCCTGGGGCAGTCTGCAGCTTGGTCTGCAGACACTGCTCGGTGATGGGTTGGCACTTGTGGGTGGGTTGTTCTTTGCGGCCTTCTTCGTTGTGGCCGAAGATGTTCGTCGCAGTGTTGGCCTGCTGGCTTTTGTGGCACTGGTCTATGCTGGCGCAGCGATCCTGCTATGGGTGCCGGTGTCGGGGTTGGGAATGCCGGTTGCCGGATTCTCTGCGGAAACCTATTTCGCTCTTGTCGCGCTTGGCCTCGTCAGTCAGGTGATTGGGCATTCCGGGTTCAATTGGGCAGTTCGGGCGATATCGCCGATGTTTCTGGCCTTGTTGTTGCTGGCGGAACCGATCCTCAGCGCCGCGTTTGGATGGGTATATTTTCGCGAGGGGTTTGGACTGGAAACCGTGATCGGCGGCGGGCTGATTTTGGGGGCTATCTATCTTGGTGTTCGCGCGGAAAGCGCTAACGGCCGGGTGCAAACAGGATGAATTTCAGGGACGGATTGACTATCGTTATCCCGATAGGCCGGTGAAGGTCGGAGAAGAACAATGACAGCAGCACATGATTTGTCGGCGGACAAAGAAATCCACGACATGATGAATGAGATCGGCGTCGCGGCAAAGTCCGCAGCGCTTGAACTTGCCAGTGCATCTGCCGATGCCAAGAACGCTGCTTTG
>JABJAG010000235.1 GCA_018666195.1 Alphaproteobacteria bacterium | reverse complement strand
GTATTTGTCCTTCATCTGCTGGTACTTCAGGAAGGCCGAATACTCGGTCTCTGGCATGCCAATCGTGTCGAGCAGATGGGAATAGGCCGAGATGTGCACGGTCTCGATGTTCGAGAAAGCCGCCAGCATCATCTGCACCTCGGTGGGCTTGAACACCTGCGAATAATGCTTCATGTAGCAGTTGTTCACTTCCACATCGGCCTGGGTGAAGAAGCGGAAAATATGCGTCAAAAGGTTCCGCTCGGCATTGCTGAGTGTGCGGTGCCAGTCTTTCACGTCATCGGCCAGCGGCACCTCTTCGGGCAACCAGTGGACACGCTGCTGCATCAGCCAGGCGTCATAGGCCCAGGGGTAGCTGAACGGCTTGTACTGAACGCGCTCTTCAAGCAATGACATTTGATATTTCCCTCTTCCTCTGACGCGCCGCCCCGGCACCAATAGGCCCGGGGCGCACCACGTTGGTCCGTTGCTGTCAGCCTACTGACAGGCGAGACATTCCTCGTAATCGTTGCGGCTTGCCGCAGCGCGATCAGCTTCCTCGTCGCCCGTCACCGGTACCAGCGCGCCGACACTTTCGGAACGCTGCAGGGATTTCGAACGGCAGTAATAGAGGCTCTTCACGCCCTTCTTCCAGGCCTGAAAATGAATCTGATGCAGATCGCGCTTGTGCACGTCGGCGGCCAGGAACACGTTCAGGGACTGGGATTGGCAGATATATTCCGAGCGGTCAGCGGCCAGATCAATAACCCAACGCTGGTCAATCTCGAAAGCGGTCTTGAAGACATCCTTCTCATCCTCGCTGAGGAAATCGAGATGCTGGACCGAGCCCTCACCGGTCGTGATCGACGACCAGACCTCGTCCGTATCCTTGCCCTTCTCGGCGAGGAGCTTCTTCAGCGCCTTGGATCGCACATTGAAGGAGCCCGACAGGGTCTTGTGGGTGAAGCTGTTGGCGGCGATCGGCTCAATGCCCGGCGACGCACCGCCACAAATGATTGAGATCGACGCGGTCGGCGCGACGGCCATCTTGTTAGAGAAGCGCTCCTTGATCCCGTAATCCTTGGCATCAAGACACGCACCGCGCTCTTCAGCGAGCATCACGGACGCGGCATCAGCCTGTTCGCGAATATGCTTGAACATCTTCTTGTTCCACGCCTTCGCGACGGCGGATTCAAACGGCACTCTTTGCTCTTGCAGGAATGAGTGCAGGCCCATGATCCCGAGGCCAACAGACCGCTCGCGCTCGGCTGCATATTTGGCCTTAGCAAAACTGTCAGGTGCATTGTCAATGAAGTCCTGCAGCACATTGTCGAGGAAGCGCATCACATCCTCGATGAAGGTCGGGTGATCCTTCCACTCCAGGAAGTTCTCGACATTCAGGGACGACAGGCAGCACACCGCCGTGCGGTCCTTGCCGAGATGATCCATGCCGGTCGGCAGGGTGATCTCGGAACACAGGTTCGAGGTGTTGACCGTCAGGCCCGCGAGCTTCTGGTGTTCGGGAATCTGGCTGTTCACCGTGTCGGAATAGACGATATACGGCTCGCCGGTCTCGATCCGTGCCGTCAGCAGGCGAATCCAAAGCGCACGCGCCTTGACCGTGGCAATCGGTGCCCGGTCCTTCGGGCTGACCAGCGCCCAGTCTTCATCGGCCTCAACGGCACGCATGAAGGCATCGGTCACAAGCACGCCATGGTGCAGATTCTGCGCCTTGCGGTTCGGGTCACCGCCGGTCGGGCGACGAATTTCGATGAACTCTTCAATCTCGGGATGATCGATCGGCAGATAAACCGCCGCCGAGCCACGCCGCAGAGAGCCCTGGGAAATCGCCAGAGTGAGCGAATCCATCACCCGGATGAACGGCACCACACCAGAGGTTTTGCCATTGTGGCCGACCTGCTCGCCAATCGAGCGGAGGTTGCCCCAGTAGCTGCCGATGCCACCACCACGTGCGGCAAGCCAGACATTCTCGTTCCAGAGATCAACGATGCCTTCGAGAGAATCCGAAGCTTCGTTGAGGAAGCAAGAGATCGGCAGGCCGCGCTCGGTCCCGCCATTGGAGAGAACAGGCGTCGCCGGCATGAACCAGAGCTGCGAGATATAGTCGTAGATCCGCTGGGCATGCGCCGAATCATCGGCGTAGTGCGCGGCAACCCGGGCAAACAACTTCTGCGGCTCACCCTTCTCATGATTGAGCAGATAACGGTCTTCGAGGGTTTCCTTGCCGAATGCTGTCAGCAATTCGTCGCGAGACGGGTCAATCTGAATGCGGACACGGTCGGTCTGGTAGATATTTCCGGTCTCGACATCCTTGCCGACCAGATCGTTATCCACATCCCGAGTCGCCTCGGTCTCAGTAGAATCAGCCGTTTCCAACTCTAATTCGTCAGTTTCAAACACTTCCAGATCTTCCGTTTCAATAGCTTTGCGCGAATTGTCCACAGCGCCATTCACAGCTGAAACCCCAGCAGAACCGTCCATTACCAAGCCCCTCCCAAACATATACCCAGGTCCTCCACACCCTGTGAGCAGTTTCCGAGGGGAAAACGCGTAAAATCCACAACATCTGGAGACGTAACGCTTAATAAACACTAAATGTTGGAGGCCTGTCACCGTGAACAATACGGGAACATTGTAAACTTTGACGATTTTGAGTCAACGCGCCTGAGGCCGAATCGATGAGATTCGCCAGATTGTTACGAGTCGGAGGTGCTCACTGTTTTTATGTTTGTGCCCCTTTTGTGCCACAAACCCCTAAATCTAGTGGTCGGGCAAAAAGCGACTCGGGAATTTTGCGGTGAACGAAACGGGATCGTTTACGTGCGCTTTGTCGAAACAGCCAGAAATGCCCAGAAACCCAACGTTTAAAGCAGGTCTTCCAGCGTCCGCTGTTGTTCTGGCTTGAAGCCAACCAGCACACCGGCCCCGGTTTCAATCACCGGGCGCTTAATGAGGGTCGGGTTGTCGACCATTAGTTGCAGGGCAATATCTTCAGTGACGTTCTCGCGAATCACTTCAGCGAGACCGCGCCACGTGGTGCTGCCACGGTTCAAAAGCGCTTCCCAGCCCACTTCCATCGCCCATTCGGTGAGCTTGTCATGGTCAACACCATCGGCGCGCACATCAAGGAAACGGTGGGCTGCTTCACGCCGCTCCAGCCACTTCAGGGACTTGCGGGTTGTGTCGCAACTCTTCAGGCCATAAACGGTCAACATGATGTCACCCTTTCCTTAAGGCTTTGGCGCAATTGGCCATCGCACGCTAGTCTTGTGTTTCAGTCTTATGCGCGTCGTTGGCGATATACGCAATTCCGAGTCTCAGACAAGTCATCTCCATGCCATCACAGCCGACACAATCCGTCCGACCATCTGCCATCGCAGGGACATTCTACCCCGCTGACGCCAGCACGCTGGCCAGCATGGTCGATCGGCACCTGGCAGACGCCCGCCCGACCCAATTGTCACCCAAGGCCCTGATCGCACCCCATGCCGGACTCATATATTCCGGACCGGTCGCTGGAAATGCCTATCGGAGCGTCGCGGACCGGGCGGATGAGATCACCCGTGTGGTGCTGCTCGGCCCACCGCACCGCATCGCCGTACAGAAATTTTGCGTGCCCGCCGCAACCGCCTTTCGAACCCCGTTGGGTGATGTGCCAATCGACGCCGCGGGAATCGCCACCGCGCTGAACATTCCCGGGGTCGAACAATCCGATGCGCCGCACGCAGAAGAACACAGCATCGAGGTTCAGCTCCCCTTCCTGCAACGCGTGCTGGGTGACTTCACGCTTGTCCCCGTGATTGTCGGCGGCCCTTCGCCGCAGGAAACTGACGCCTTGCTCGCGGCGCTCTGGGGCGGACCCGAAACTCTGATCGTCATCAGTTCCGACCTCAGCCACTATCACGACTATGACGGAGCCAATCAGTGTGACCAGAGATTCCGTCGTCTTGTCGAAACTCTGCAACTTGAAAAGATTGATGACGAGCAGGCCTGCGGACGCTTCCCGGTCAAGGGCTTGCTGAACCGTGCCCGGGCGCTTGATCTGCGGGTGACCACGCTCGATGTCCGCAACTCCGGCGACACCGGCGGACACGAACATCGCGACCGGGTGGTGGGCTATGGCTCCTGGGCGCTCGAATATGCCGGCCAGGCGCGCGTTAATGATGAAGACCGCGCGCTGTTGATCGAGGGCGCCCGACGCTCGATCGCCAATGGGCTAAGAAACGGCCGCCCCGCCAAGGTGCAGCACGGTACCTTTTCGCCAGAGCTGGAAACCTTTAGGGCGACCTTCGTCACGCTCAACCAGAACAACCGCCTGCGAGGTTGCATCGGCAGCATCCTGCCCCACCGTTCGCTGATTGAGGATGTGGCGACCAACGCCCACAAGGCCGCCTTCGCCGATCCCCGTTTTCCGCAACTCACCTCGACAGAAGTCGACTCACTGGAGATGTCCGTCTCAATCCTCTCCCATGCACGCCCGATCCCATTTGGTTCGGAAGCCGAAGCCGTCGACGCGCTGCAGCCGGATGTGGACGGCGTGATCCTGCAGGCCGATGGGCCGGACGGCCAGCCAAGACGCGGCCTCTTCCTGCCCCAGGTCTGGGAGACCGTGCCGAAAGCCGAACAGTTCCTGCGTCATCTGAAAGCCAAGGCCGGCCTGCCCCAGGACCACTGGGATGAGTCCATCCGCCTCTGGCGCTACACCACCGAGACCTTTCACTAGGGCTTTGCCGATCCTGCCTGTTTGACGTCTTAAGTGGGTATGTCCGCCAGCCGCACCGGCTGGCGCTTGCGGCCCCAGGTGCCGGGCCTGGCATCAAACACACCAGGAATGCGAGTGCCACAGCCCGGGCAGGCCGCGCCGTCATTGCCGAAGGGAACCACCCGCCACTCGCTGAGTTCGTACCAGTCCCGCCCGATGGTGCGCATCGCGCAGTTCGGACAGTAGGTACTCTGTCGACCCTTATCATGAGCATTACCAATATAGACATGGTTCAGCCCAGCGTCGTGCGCGATCTGACGGGCCTTCGCCAGGGTCTCGTGGGGCGTGGCGGGCGTGTCCATCATCTTCCAGTCCGGATGGAAGGCCGAAAAATGCACCGGGACGTCCGGCCCCAGATTGTCGAAGATCCAGCGTGACATCTCTGCCAATTCGCCCGGATCATCGTTCTCGCCGGGGATGATGAGATTGGTGATCTCCATCCAGCATTCGGTCTCGTGCCGGATGAACATCAAGGTATCGAGCACGTTGGAAAGGGTGGCATTCGAGAGCTCACGATAGAATCTCTCGGTGAACCCTTTGAGGTCCACATTCGCCGCATCCATCGCGCGGAAAAATTCCTTGCGCGGCTCTTCACAGATATAGCCCGCCGTCACCGCCACAGTGCGCACGCCAACCTCGCGGCAGGCCGCTGCCACATCGATGGCATATTCCAGAAAGATCACCGGGTCATTATAGGTGAAGGCCACCGAACGGCAGCCATGTGCCACAGCCGCCTTCGCGATATCTTCCGGCATTGCCGCATCGGTCAGGCGGTCGAATTCACGTGACTTGGAGATGTCCCAGTTTTGACAGAACTTGCAGGTTAGATTGCACCCCGCCGTGCCGAAGCTGAGAACTGGCGTGCCGGGCAGAAAGTGATTGAGTGGCTTCTTCTCGATCGGATCGATGCAATAGCCACTCGACCGGCCATAGGTTGTCAGCACAATCTGATCGTCGGTACGGGCGCGCACAAAACACAGCCCGCGCTGACCTTCATTGAGCTTGCACAAGCGCGGACACAGATCGCACTGAATGCGTCCGTCCTCGAGCGCATGCCAGTAACGCCCCGGCACACCGGTGAATTCCTCATGAATTTGATCAGTCTCGCTCATATCCGGGGAAATCTTATCAGATGAATCGTCCCGGGGGGCTTGGTTTGCACCCATTCGGTCGCATATCATCAGGGAACAGATATTTCACGTCATTCCAGTCTCAAAGAGGGTGTCCCATGGGCCAGTTCGGCATCGGTCAATCCGTCACGCGTATCGAAGATCTTCGTCTGCTCACCGGCAGCGGCACATATACCGACGACGTTCAGCTTGAGAACGAGAGCGAAGCATTTGTGCTGCGCTCTCCCCACGCCCATGCCGAGATAAAATCCATCGACCTGAGCGCCGCGAAAGCCGCACCCGGGGTGCTACTGATCCTGACCGGTGACGATGTGGCCGCCGAAGAACTTGGCGCTATGCCCTGCATGTTTCCGGTGACGAATCTAGACGGTTCCGACCGCGGAGAAACCTATCGGCCGATTTTAGCTCAGGGAAAGGTTCGCCATGTGGGTCAGCCCGTCGCGTTCATCGTGGCCGAGACCCTGGATCAGGCGCGCGACGCTGCCGAATTGGTTGAGGTTGACTACAGCCTGCTGTCGTCAACCACAGACACCTATCGATCCACGCTTGATGGCGCGGTACAGATCTATGACGATGTGGCCAACAATGTTTGCTTCGACTGGGGCAAGGGACAGCAGGCAGAGACGGACGCCGCCTTTGCCTCGGCAAGCCATGTTACCACCCTGGAGTTGATCAACAACCGTATCGTCGTGAACCCGATGGAGCCGCGCGCAGCCATCGCGGACTATGACAAAGCCAGCGACAAATCCACTCTTTATACCTCTTCGCAGGGCACCCACGGCATCCGCAATACGATCGCCGACAACATCCTGAAGATCGACAAGGAAAAGCTGCGCGTCGTCACCGGCGATGTCGGCGGCGGTTTCGGCATGAAGATTTTCACCCACCCTGAACAGCCACTAGCGGTCTGGGCAGCGAAAAAGATTGAGCGCCCGGTACGTTGGACTTCAGACCGTAGCGAAGGCTTCCTGTCCGATGTTCAGGGCCGCGATCACGTCACCAAGGCCGAAGTGGCCTGCGATGCCGACGGCAAGTTCCTGGGACTGCGTGTCACCACCTACGCCAATCTGGGTGCGTATCTGTCCCATTTCGGCACCTACATCCCAACCGAGGCCGGCACATCGATGCTGAACGGCCTCTACGCTTTCCCAACCGTCTGGGCCAACGTAAAGGGCGTTCTGACCAACACCGTCCCAACCGATGCCTATCGCGGCGCCGGGCGGCCCGAGGCGATTTACTGCCTTGAACGACTGGTCGACAAATGCGCCCGTGAGCTTGGACTGTCACCGGACGAACTGCGCAAGCGCAACTTCATCCAGCCGGATCAGCTTCCTTACAAGACTGCCTTTGGCGAAACCTATGACAGCGGCAACTTCACCGCGATCATGGAAGAAGGCATGGGGAAAGCCGACTGGGCTGGCTTTGCCGCCCGCAAGGCCGAGAGCGCAAAGCGCGGCATGCTGCGCGGCATCGGCATGGCGACCTATGTAGAGAAATGCGGAGGCGGCAATCCCGAAATTGCCGATGTCCGCATCGATCCCGACAACGAGATGATCACCTTCTATATCGGCACCATGTCCAACGGACAGGGACATGACACCTCCTACAAACAAATCATGTCCGATCGTCTGGGCATCGACACCGACCAGATGGTTATGGTGCAGGGCGACAGCGATATCGTCCCACCGGGTCTGACCGGAGGTTCGCGTTCGGTTACCGTGGGCGGTGTTGCCGTGTCCAAAGCTTCAGAAGCCATCAAGGAAAAGGGACAGGCAATTGCCGCCCAGATGATGGAAACCGCCGAAGCCGATATTGAATACGCCGATGGCACCTTCCGTGTGGCGGGCACCGATCGCGCCATGTCCCTGTTTGAAGTTGCCAAAGCGGCCCAGGATCCCGCGAACCTGCCCGAAGGCATGGAGCCGGGGCTGAATTCCGAGGTTTCTCATCAGCCCGACGCCGCAACCTTCCCGAACGGGTGCCATATCTGCGAGATAGAAATTGATCCCGAAACCGGCATCCCGGACATTCAGCGCTACACCGTGGTTGATGATTTCGGCGACACGATCAATCCATTGCTGATCGAGGGTCAGGTGCATGGCGGCATCGTGCAGGGTGTCGGACAGGCCCTGCACGAGCACACAATCTATGACGATGAATCCGGCCAGCTGCTCTCAGGCTCCTTCATCGACTACCGCATGCCTCGTGCAGACGACGTCCCCAACTTTGACTTTTCCATGCGCAACGAGCTGTGCACGACCAATCCGCTCGGGATTAAGGGAACCGGCGAAGCCGGGGCGATCGGCGCACCGGCTGCCGCGATCAGCGCAATTGTTGATGCATTGTCAGACAGCGGCGTCATCCACGACGTCGATATGCCAGCCACCCCGGACGTGATCTGGGCCCTCGCTAACCAGCCCCTCGCGGCCGAATAGGCACCAAGGCCTGATACAGGGAGAAACCCAATCGACACGGCGGCATTGATACCGGCAGTACGTGACCTCGCCCGCGCAGCAGGCACAGCTATTATGGACGTTTATCGGACGGACTTTGACAGCACCCGCAAGGATGATGGGTCCCCTGTCACGCTGGCAGATACTGCGGCCGAGGCTTTGATTCTGCCCGGTTTGCGGGCACTCACACCCGACATTCCGGTGGTCTCCGAAGAAGAACATTCCGCAGGCGACAGCCCGCAGGCCGTTGGCAATAGCTTCTGGCTGGTCGATCCACTCGACGGCACCCGCGAATTCCTCAAGCGCAATGACGAGTTCACGGTGAATATCGGACTGGTTGAAGACAACATTCCGATCTTCGGTGTGCTGTATGCACCCGCGCTCGACCTGATGTATGCAGGCACCATGCACGGCGGCGCGACACTGATCGAGGGCGACAAAGCCGAACGCGCGATCTGTTGCCGAATGCCTCCGGAAGACGGCCTCGACGTTCTGGTCAGTCGATCTCATTCGGTTAATGAACGACTGGAGGCGTACCTGGTTGATGAAATCGTGCGCAATCGTATGCCTCAGGGCAGTGCGCTGAAATTCGGACGTTTGGCCGAAGGTGTCGCTGATATCTATCCGCGCTTCGGTCCGACCTGCGAATGGGACACCGGTGCTGGCCACGCCATCGTACTGGCCGCCGGCGGTTCCCTGACTCAGATCGACGGCAGCACGTTCAACTACGGCAAGAAACCCAAATTTCTCAATCCGGGCTTCGTCGCGTTTGGGCGGCGGTAGCGCACCAGAACTCATGGGCGGTCCAGCCAACATCATCAGGGGAGGCCACGACGGCGTAACCGCGGCTGCTGAACATCTGCAATCAGGTGGTCTGGTCGCGTTTCCAACGGAAACCGTCTATGGCCTCGGTGCCGATGCCCGCGACAATCAAGCCGTCGCCCGCATCTTCGAAGCCAAGAACCGGCCGAGCTTCAATCCGCTAATCGTGCATGTCCTCGATTTCAATGCCGCTTCCGTCCTCGGGGTGCTCGACGAACGGGCCCGCCGGCTTGCGAATGCCTTCTGGCCCGGCCCGTTAAGTTTCGTGGTGCCCCGACGTCCCGATTGCGAATTGTCATTGCTCGTGAGTGCTGGCCTCGACACCGTCGCCTTGCGGGCGCCCGCCCATCCGCTAGCGCGTGATCTGCTGGCAAGGTTCGGTGGGCCGGTTGCCGCACCCAGCGCCAACACCGCGGGAGAAGTGTCACCGACCCACACGGCGCATGTCGCACAATCTCTGGGTACAAAGGTCGACATGATTCTTGATGGTGGTGCCTGCGCTGTCGGTCTTGAATCCACGGTCATTGATCTGTGCAGCGATCAGCCCGCACTGCTGCGGCACGGTGCGATCACCCATGAGCAACTCGAAGAACTTCTGGGTCCCGTCGAAGACGCAACCCGCCCCGCAGACGGTGAAGCGCCGCGCTCCCCCGGCCAGCTGGCCCGCCATTACGCACCGCGCATTCCGGTCCGGCTGAATGCGCAGGACGTCGAACCCAATGAGGCCCTGCTGACCTTCGGCGAAACCACATTTGGTGAGTTTGATACATCTCTCAATCTCAGCCCGAATGGCGATCTGACCGAGGCCGCCGCCAACCTGTTCGCGTTTTTGCGCCAGCTTGATACCGCAACCCATCACGCCATCGCGGTGGCTCCGATCCCGGATACAGGCCTAGGACGGGCGATCAACGACCGGCTGCGCCGAGCCGCCGAGGCACACACCGATACGCACAATGGATAAGACAATGGGTGTGCACCCGGTTGCCGCAAGCCTGAACGCGGGCTAAATCAATGACCATGACACAAGCAAACCAAACCCTGCCGGACGGTTTCCTGAGCCAGATACAAAATATTGTCGGCCCCTCGGGTTTGATCACCGATCCCGCCGACATGGAGCCCTATCTGGAGGAGCAGCGCGGCCTGTTTCGTGGCCAGACACCTTGCGTGGTCCGGCCGGGCAGTACTGGAGAAGTCTCTCGGGTGTTGGCAGCCTGCTACGACTCTGGCGTCCCGGTCGTTCCACAGGGCGGCAACACCGGTCTGTGCGGCGGTGCAGTAGCAAGCGGAGAATTGATCCTCAGCCTCTCACGCATGAACAAGGTGCGCGCAGTTGACCCGGCGAACTTCACCATGACCGTGGATGCGGGCTGTGTTCTGGCCGACCTGCAGAATGTCGCAGACGAACACGACCGGCTGTTTCCCCTCAGTCTGGGCGCAGAAGGTTCCTGCCAGATCGGCGGCAATCTCTCGACCAATGCTGGCGGTACGGCGGTGCTGCGCTATGGCAACACGCGCGAACTGACCCTGGGTCTGGAAGTTGTGCTGCCCGATGGCCGCATCTGGGACGGGCTGACAGGACTTCGCAAAAACAACACCGGCTACGACCTCAAGCACCTGTTCATCGGGGCCGAGGGCTCGCTGGGCATCATCACTGGTGCCGTGATCAAGATGTTTCCCAAACCACATTCACGGCACACGGCCTTTATCGCGTTGAAGGATCTCGACAGCGTGCTCGAAGTTCTGGCGCGCGCCCGGGCCGCCAGCGCCGACACCGTATCCGGTTTCGAGCTTGTTCCGCGTATCGCCATCGAAATCTCCGTACGCCATATCGACGGTGCGATAGATTTCCTGGATGAGCCGCATGACTGGTGTGCGCTGATCGAATTCGAGAGTAGCGACCAAAACTCCAACCTCGGCGAGGTCATGGAAGGCTTTTTGGCAACGGCCTTCGAGGATGGTTTGGTCGTGGATGCTGTCATCGCGCAATCGGAAGCCCAGCGCGAACAGATGTGGTTCCTGCGTGAAGCCATGGTTCTCGCTCAGAAGCCTGAAGGCGCGAGCATCAAGAACGATGTCTCAGTACCCATCTCATCCGTTCCGGAATTTATTCGTCAGGCAAATGCCGCAGTCACCAGGGCCTGCCCCGGCATTCGCCCGGTGGCCTTCGGCCATGTAGGCGACGGCAATGTGCACTACAACCTGACCCAACCCGACGGTGCAGATGGGGATGCGTTCCTTGCCCGTTGGGACGAAATCTGCCATCTGGTCCACGACGTCGTGGACAGCATGCGCGGCAGTTTCTCGGCCGAACACGGGATCGGTAAAATCAAGGTCGCCGAACTCGCCGCCCACAAGGTCGGTGTCGAAATCGACATGATGCGGTCGATCAAGCAAATGCTCGATCCCAAGGGATTGATGAACCCGGGCAAGGTACTTTGAACCCCCGCACCCGGAACAGGAGTTAGAGAAATGTCGAACTACAACGCGCCTGTGCAGGATATGCAGTTCATTCTGGAACATCTTTGCGACATGGACGGCATCCGGGAGTTTCCGGCTTTTGCTGAGACCACTGATGATCTGGTCGAAGCTATTTTGACCGAATCAGCACGGTTTACCCGTGACGTGATCGCGCCCCTCAACCAAATCGGCGATCAGCAAGGCTCCAGCCTGGCTGATGGTGTTGTGACAACCCCTGACGGTTTCAAGGAGGCCTATCAGGCCTTCGTTGAGGGGGGTTGGAACGGCACACCGTTCGAGGCCGAATATGGCGGGATGGGACTACCGTGGACGGTGACCACGGCGCTGCAGGAAATGTGGCAGTCGTCCAACCTTTCCTGGTCGCTCTGCCCCTTGCTGACCATCGGCGCGATTGAATCCCTGATCGCCCATGGCGCAGACGGCCTGAAAGAATCATTCCTGGCCAAGCTGGTGTCCGGTGAGTGGGCCGGGACGATGAACCTGACTGAACCCCAGGCCGGGACCGATCTGGGATTGCTGAAATCCCGCGCCGAGCGCGAGGGCGATCACTATCGGATCACAGGAACGAAGATATTCATTTCCTATGGTGAGCAGGATTTCACTGACAACATCATCCATCTGGTGCTGGCCCGCCTGCCTGATGCGCCAGCAGGTGTGAAGGGAATCAGCCTATTTCTGGTGCCAAAATTTCTCGTCAACGATGATGGCTCGCTCGGCGAACGCAATGATGCCTATGCGATTGGCCTGGAACACAAGCTG
>JABJAG010000234.1 GCA_018666195.1 Alphaproteobacteria bacterium | reverse complement strand
CTTCCGGGGTGTAGATGCTTTGCCCGAAGGAAGCCCCCACGCGGCCCTGACGCAGATCTGCGAACGGATAGATATTTTCCAGCAGGTCACGCGCCCATTCGGGGTCTGCGTCCTTCGCCGCAGAGACCCAGGACAGTCGAAACCCGTTGGTGTAGTGGCGGTCAGTGTTGGCAATCCGGTCGTTTTCCCATTGCACCGTATAGGTGTCGCCGGACGACCCGGCATGAACGGGTCCGAGGCTGGCGATCGCCGCTGTGAGCGCGAAGAGGAAGCTCCGGATACGCATTAGTTATCCGACTTGGACACGGCGAAGGGGTTGAAGCTGGTGGCGTTGTCGAAATGATCGACGCCTTCGCTTTTCTTCAGCCAGCCAACGACCGCATAAGTGATCGGTGTGGCTAGTACTTCATAGCCCAATTTGAAGACGATCTGAGTCAGGATCAGGGTGATCAGCACCTCGTTCGGGAATATTCCAAAGAATGCGATTGTGACGAACACGCAGGAATCGAGGGTTTGGCCCACGACAGAGGAACCAAGAGTACGTACCCAGAGATGACGTCCGGCCATGGCAACTTTGAGCCGTGCCAGAATGTAGGAATTTGCAAACTCACCGATCAGATAGGCCGCAAAGGAGGCCGCCAGAATGCGTGGGGTCGCACCCAGGATCGTGGCATAGGCATCGCCATGTTCCCAAAACCCGGCGGCAGGCAATACACCGACCAGCATGAATGTCGCGACAGCAAACAGATTGGCGCCAAATCCGATCCAGATTACGGTTCGGGCCTTGGCGAAACCGTAAACTTCCGTCAGAACATCGCCAATGATGTAGCTGATCGGAAAAATCACGATGGCACCTGGAATCACATAGCCCCAGACGTCGATAAGCTTCACCGCAGTGATGTTCGACACCAGTAGACAGGTGACGAACACGACAGCGATGACAAGAAAGCGGGGGGTCAATGTGGTCATGGTGTTTGGGGAGTTCTTTTGGTTGTGAAATTCGAACAGGCTAATGGCAGTCCTGCGATGCGACTGTCAATTGGCCATAACTAAAACGCGAGACCTGGTTTGAGAACGTCTGACTTTGATTTTGACCTTCCCGGTGAGTTGATCGCCCAGCGACCGGCTGAGCCGCGGGATTCGGCTCGGTTGCTCGATTTACGTGGTGAAGTTTCGGATCGAGCAATCGCGGACCTGCCCGACATTCTGGAGCCGGGCAGCCTGCTCGTGGTGAACGACACCCGCGTGATCCCGGCCCAGCTTGAAGGCCATCGTGGCGAGGCCAGGATTGGTGTGACCCTGCACAAAGATGAGGGAGACGGGGAGTGGTTGGCATTTGCCAAGAATGCCCGACGTCTCAAGCTTGGGCATGTGATCGAATTTGGCGGAGACTTCGCTGCTGAGGTGGTCGCGCGCGATGGTGCAGAAGTCCGGCTTCGGTTCAACAGATCCGCAGAGACATTCCGGAAAGCGTTGGAGGAATACGGTCGACCGCCATTGCCACCCTATATCAAGCGCGCGGAATCCCATGACCATGATGATGTTGCGGACTATCAGACCATGTTTGCTGCTCATGAGGGTGCCGTCGCCGCGCCGACAGCGGGTTTACACTTCACGCCTGAGTTGGTTGGGCGTCTGGAGGGTGCCGGGTTCTCGCTCGTTTCCCTGACCCTGCATGTGGGGGCAGGGACCTTCCTGCCCGTCACGGCGGATGCCGTAAGTGACCACAAGATGCACTACGAATACGGTGAGATATCAGCGGCGGTCGCGGATCAGATAAACACGGCACGGGCAGAAAACAGAAAGATCATTGCGGTCGGAACCACGCCATTGCGTTTGCTCGAATCCGCTGCGGAACCTGATGGGACTCTTGCGGCATTTCGCGACGACACAAATCTGTTCATCACACCAGGCTACAGCTTCCGGATTGTGGATCAGCTCCTGACCAATTTTCACCTCCCGCGTTCCACCCTTTTCATGCTGGTGTGTGCGTTCGCCGGGATGGACCACATGCAGCGAGCCTATGCCCACGCCATCGAGAGGCGCTACCGGTTTTTTTCCTATGGTGATGCAACTTTGCTTGAGCGTGAGATCCGGTAATGCCCGGAATGTGCGATGATCATGCGCGGAGAAGAGAGTTATGAGTGAAGATATCTATGAGGGTCTGACCCAGTTGGGTGGCAGCAATGAATTGCCAGCTTCTCCCGAAGAAGCCACGCTCGAGCGAGTGCCCAATCCGAAGAATGATGTGAGCTATCTGGTTCGGTTTACGGCACCCGAATTCACCTCACTATGTCCGATCACGGGTCAGCCGGATTTTGCCCATCTCGTGATCGACTATGTACCTCGTGACTGGCTGGTCGAAAGCAAGTCGCTAAAACTTTTTTTCGGGTCCTTTCGCAATCACGGGGCTTTCCATGAAGCCTGCACAGTAGACATTGCCCAGCGCTTGGAGGTTCTTCTTGAACCGATCTGGATTCGTATCGGTGGGTACTGGTATCCGCGCGGTGGTATGCCGATCGATGTCTTCTACCAATCGGGCCAGGCCCCCGAGGGACTCTGGTTGCCGGATCAGGGCGTCGCGCCCTATCGCGGCCGCGGCTAAGCAGACATGGCCGAACCGTCTCCACGTGATCGTATCCGGGAGAAGGCGCTCGAACTGGGGTTTGATCTGGTCGGGTTCGCACCGGTTTCGTTGGATGAGGTCGTGCAAGCAAACCTCGACGGTTATCTCGCAGACGGCATGCATGGTGAAATGGACTGGATGGTCGCCAAGGCCGAACGCCGCCGTCAGCCGTCCGCACTATGGCCTGAGGCGCGCTCAGTGATTGCGCTGGCGATGAACTACACGCCGGCTGCTGGAGCTCTCGACACAATCGATCAGCGCGGTGTTGGCCATCTCTCTGTCTATGCGCGTGGTCGTGATTACCATGACGTGGTCAAGAAACAGCTCAAGGTTCTCGGGCGTTGGATTTGCGAAACCTTCCCCGGCGATGTGAAGGTCTTTGTTGATACCGCGCCAGTCATGGAAAAACCCGTGGCGCAGAAAGCGGGTCTGGGCTGGCAGGGCAAGCACACCAATCTGGTGTCTCGTGAACACGGGTCCTGGGTGTTTCTGGGAGAGGTCTTTACGACCCTCGATTTTGAGGACGATACGGCTGAGACAGATCATTGCGGGAGTTGTCGGAATTGTCTCGATGCCTGCCCGACCAACGCGTTTCCTGTGCCTTACCAAATCGATGCACGCCGCTGCATCTCCTATCTTACTATTGAACATAAAGGACCGATCGATCGCGAGTTGCGTCCCCTGATGGGCAATCGAATCTATGGCTGCGACGATTGTCTGGCTGTGTGTCCGTGGAACAAATTTGCCCATGCGGCTCCGGTTGCTGAGATGCGTGCCCGGCCAGAGCTTGTTGCCCCGAAATTGGCTGATCTGGCGCGGATGAGTGACAGTGAATTTCGCACCTTTTTTTCACGCACCGCCATAAAGCGCATTGGCCGCGACCGCTTTGTGCGTAATGTCATGATAGCATTGGGCAATGTAGGTGGGGACGGTGCGGCGGAAGCAGCGCAGGAACGTTTGCACGATGAATCCCCTCTGGTGCGCGGGGCGGCAGTTTGGGCCTTGTCTCAATTGCTGCCAGCCGAACCTTTCGACCGATTGCGCCAGGAATGGCGAATGCGGGAAGATGATACTGGCGTGATCGAAGAATGGGATGCGGTGGGCGCGTCACAGATATCTGCACCGAACGAGAGCTGAACCATGGAATACTTCGTCTATTGCCGGAACAAACCTGGCGTCGATGCGTTGCGCGCCGAACATCAGGAAGCCCATTGGTCATTCATGGACCAGTATGACGACCGGATGATCGCCCGAGGTCCGACCCTGAACGAAGACCGGACCGCGCCAACCGGGTCCATGCATATTGTTGATCTGCAGAGCGAAGCAGAGGCAATGAAGTTTGCCTATGAAGAACCCTATGCCAAAGCTGGTGTCTTTAATGACATCATCATCCGGCGGTGGACGAATGCCCTCAAACGCACCATGTGGGACTTCGAAGGCGATGACACCGAACCGCGTTTTCTGTTCCTCGCAAAGGGATGTGAAGGAGCGGGCGTGACGTCGCGACGGAACGAGTTGCTGGAAGCGCACCGGGCATATCTGAACACGCCGGGTCGTATCGAACGGGGTATTCTGCGTGGCCCGCTATGGGATGCCGCCGGTGAAGTATGGGTTGGCAGCATCTTTCTGCTGCAGGCGCCGGATCGGGCCTATATCGAGGCGTTTTTTGCTGATGAGCCCTATACGAAAGACGGCCTCTATACCGAGTTCGAAATCCTGCCCTGGCGCTTCGGTGGTCGTCACTAGTCGTTTCTTTTTGACCGCGCTCCGCAACCCGTTTTCCAAGCGCTGCAAATACTTTATACACGCCCGCGTAACCGCACCTACGGAAGCGCAAAATGGCAAATCCCCAATATGTTTATGTAATGAAGGCCCTGACGAAGGCCTATCCCGGTGGCCGAAAGGTTGTCGAAGATGTCTGGCTGAGTTTCATGCCTGGCGCCAAGATTGGTGTGCTGGGCCTTAACGGCTCTGGTAAATCTACTCTGCTGCGCATTATGGCTGGAATCGACAAGGAATTTCAGGGAGAGGCATGGGCTGCAGACGGTGTTCAAATTGGTTTTCTACAGCAGGAGCCCGATCTCAACCCGGACAAGGATGTACTGGGTAACGTCATGGAAGGCGTCGCTGGCACAAAGGCGCTTCTGGACCGGTTTAATGAAGTCAGCATGCGCTTTGGCGAAGATTTGACTGCGGACGAAATGGACGCGCTGATCAATGAACAGGCTGAATTGCAAAACCAGATAGATGCTGCGGATGCCTGGGAACTGGATCGTCAGATCGAGATCGCGATGGACGCTTTGCGGTGCCCGGCTGGTGATGCGGATGTCACCAAACTCTCTGGTGGTGAACGCCGGCGGGTAGCGTTGTGCCGTCTGCTGCTGTCACGCCCCGACATGCTGCTGCTCGATGAGCCGACCAACCATCTTGATGCGGAATCTGTCGCGTGGCTGGAACAGTTCCTAGAGGGCTATCCAGGCACCGTCGTGGCCGTGACCCATGATCGCTACTTCCTCGACAATGTTGCCGGTTGGATTCTTGAACTCGACCGGGGCAAGGGGCTTCCGTTTGAGGGGAACTACACCGGCTGGCTTGAAGCCAAGGAAAAGCGGCTTGCACAGGAGGAGCGGGAAGAGAGCTCCCGGCAACGCACGATTAAGGAAGAGCTTGAATGGGTTCGTTCAAGCCCGCGTGCCCGCCAATCCAAAAGCAAAGCGCGTGTATCGGCGTATGAAAAGCTCGTCGCTGATAGCCAGGATATGGCGCCTGAGGGGCAGCAAATTACGATTCCGGCCGGACCGCGCCTGGGAGACCTCGTCATGGAGGCAGAAAACCTCGGCAAGGGCTTCGGTGATCGGTTGTTGATTGATGATTTGAGTTTCCGGATGCCGCAGGGTGCGATTGTGGGCGTAATCGGGCCGAACGGCGCGGGCAAGACGACCTTCTGCAATATGGTGACTTCTCAAGAGGAGACAGACACTGGTTCGCTGAGAGTCGGTGAAACAGTAAAGCTTGGCTATGTCGATCAAAGTCGCGATGCGTTAACCGATGACAACACGGTCTGGGAAGAAATCTCGGGCGGGGCTGATATTATCGAACTTGGAAAGCGTTCGGTGCAAAGCCGCGCCTATGTTGCCGGGTTTAATTTCCGCGGTACGGACCAGCAGAAACGGGTTGGACAGCTGTCGGGCGGTGAGCGCAATCGCGTACATCTGGCCAAAGTGCTGAAATCTGGCTCCAACGTGCTGCTGCTCGATGAGCCGACCAATGATCTGGACGTGGATACATTGCGGGCACTGGAAGAGGCGTTACTTGGGTTCCCCGGAAGCGCCATTGTGGTCAGCCATGACCGCTGGTTTCTGGATCGCATTGCGACCCACATTCTGGCCTTCGAAGGTAACAGTGAAGTGGTGTGGTTCGAAGGAAACTATGATGCTTATGCCGAGGATCTGAAGCGCCGCAAGGGCGCTGATGCCGACCGCCCGCACCGGATCAAGTTCAAGCCGCTATCCCGCTAAACGTGAAGGGTTCAGCCGTCGCGACGGCGACGTAGCTCTTCGATCAGGGACGAGAGTTTGCGACCGCTCTTGCTGACGACAGAGTTAAACTCGTCACGTTGTGTTGTCGCCATACTGATGCCTTCGAGCTTCACATCGACGATCTTGAAAAGATCGCCTTTGCTGGCAACCCGCCATTCAATCCGAACCGGCGAGTTAGGACTTGTGAAAAACAGGCTCTCCACAAGTGCCACGTTTTCTTTCGAGTTGTCCGGCGTCGCATCGACAGCGCCTTTAACTTCGAATTTCTGACCAGAATACTGGGAAAAACGGTCGGCCCATGTGTTCACGATGACGTCTTCAAACAAGGTCAGATACTCGGTGCGTTCAGCGTCGGGTGCCTTGCGCCAGTATCGTCCAGCAACGAACCGAGCGATGCCATTTACGGCAAAACCGTCACGGAACAGTTTGCGGAATTTATCCCGCCGCTGTTCTGACGTGTTGGATTTGTCTGTGAGCGTATCGATGGCTTCATTGGCAAGTTCGCCAATGAATTTTGTCGAGGTGTCGAGATGTGAGTCCGCGCGCACTGCAGGTGCAGTGGTGGCTACAGCCAGGGCGAGGACGAATGCTGCGATAATGCGCATAGGCAGTCTCCCCTTCGCTATTTGGTGGCTGCGGTTTCTTTCTTGCCCTCATCCTCGGACGGGCTGTCCAAGTCAAGGCCGATGGTCGGCGCAGACTGCACCGGTGTACCTGCACCGTTGCTTATCTTTGCGGCTCGCTGCTGGCGGTGCAAGCTGCGCACAGCTGCATAGTAATCCAGAGACGTGCGTTGCAACTCACGAACTTGTTCAAGGTTGCGTGACCGGGGGACGATGGCATTTCCAGCGGCGCGCCCGATGGTGACTTCGCTATCAGCGACGATACCAACAGGGTCCACAAAGAAATCTGTGACAGTACCCAGAGTGTCGCGGACTGAAGACGGTCCGAGCAGCGGCAACATGATGTAGGGGCCTTCTTCAAATCCCCAGGTTGCCAGTGTCTGTCCGGCATCTTCGAATACAGGAGCTTCGTCCGGGAAAGTGTCAGCCAGCAATAACGTCGGTAGGGCGGTGAAGAAACGTGCAGCGGCTCTTTCAGCACGATCCATGTCTCCCTGAAGTAGGGCATGGAGGAAGCTCAGCGGCATGAACAGGTTGGTGATGAAGTTCTCAACGGGTGGCTTCAGATCATCGGGAAATAGATCCCGATAGGTGACAGCCGTCGGTTGAAGAACCAGTTGGTCCAACATCACATTGGCAGCAAACACCATACGGTTTGCAGGCTCAAACGGGTCATTGGCTTCCTCGTAGGCTGCGCGCGCATCTGCATCACCCGAAGGTGGTGTTGCACAGGCCGTCAATGCACCCATCAGAGTCAAAGCTATCGCGAAGCGAAAAAACCGAAAATCAGAGACAGAATTCAACATATGTTCTCGTCCACATCACAGGTTCGGCTCCCTTACCCAGAAAACGCCGTCCGTGTGACCTGTTTCAACCAAGTCGCCAATTCTGACCGATCGCTATTGAAGGAGTGTTAACACCTTCGCCCCCGTGATCGACCAGGACCATTCCTCGTACAATGTCTGCTACCACAGAGAAATGGGTTTCACCATATTGCAGCGGCTGGATCATACATCTGGCCGAAGGATTGTTGCATATTTAGCACAACTATTTGCTTCGAATCGCACACAAGTTGCTTGTTGAATATAATTGACATAAACATATAAATATATGTTTATGTATTTTGTAAATTTGAGTGAGGTCGGTACTCCGAGTCGCGTTCACATTCTGATTTTCGACGAAACGGACAAATCCAAGTGGATCAACTCATTACAATTCTGCGGGCCGCGGGTGAGTCCAACCGGTTGAGGATCCTGGCGCTTTGTGCGGCGGGGGATATTACGGTAAGTGAGTTGACCAAAATTCTTGGGCAAAGCCAGCCCGGAGTGTCCCGGCATCTGAAATTGCTTTGCGATGCAGGGCTTCTGGAGCGCCATCAGGAAGGCAGCTGGGCCTATTTCCATCTCCCGACCACGGGCGAAATTGCCAAGGTCGCTCGTTTCTTAATGGATCAGATAAGGAAGGACGATCCGCTGGTACAGCGTGACCGGCGTTTATTCAATGACATCAAGCAGGACAGGGCCGCGCGTGCGGACACCTATTTTCGGGAAAATGCTGCTCGATGGGATCATATTCGAACCCTGCATGTTGATGAAGCTGTAGTTGAAACGGCTCTGAGTGAAATGCTTGGGCAGGAGCCGGCCGAGTCATTGCTTGATATCGGAACCGGGACAGGACGGATGCTTCAGGTGCTTGGCGGGCGCGTCCGGGAAGCCATCGGCATCGACCAATCCCGCGATATGTTGTCCGTCGCCAGATCGAATCTGGCTGATGCGCAATATCAGAATTGTAGCGTGCGCCAAGCGGATATGTACGAGCTACCTTTTGCGGACAGATCTTTTGATCTCGTGATTCTTCACATGGTTTTACACTTTGCCGAACGACCGCAGGATGTTGTGCGAGAGGCGGCGCGCGTGTTGCAGCCGGGTGGGAGGTTTTTCGTGGTGGATTTTGCACGCCATGAAATGGAAGCCTTACGTGACGAACATGCCCATCTGCGCCTCGGGTTTCGCAACAGCGATATTCACCAATGGGCAGCACGCGCCGGTCTAGATGGACTGGCGAACCGGGATCTGCCCGGCGAGCAATTGACCGTCAGCATTTGGGAGTTGGCGCAGCCGGCCGACATCCTTGCTTTGGAACCGGCTTCAACCCGACAGAGAAGTTTTTGACAATGAGTTCTTCAAACGTGAAACCACAGCAGACACCCGCGGTCAGCTTTGAGTTCTTTCCACCCAAGACTCCCGAAATGGAAGATACGTTGTGGGATACTGTATGCGCGTTGGCACCACTTTCCCCGGCATTTGTGTCCGTGACCTATGGAGCGGGCGGGTCAACGCGGGCGCGGACCCATACCACCGTCTCGCGAATTGTTGCCGAAGCAGGCATTGCAGCTGCTGCGCATCTCACCTGTGTGGCCGCTTCCCGCGAAGAGATTGAGGATGTTGCGCGTTCCTACTGGGGTTCCGGTGTGCGCCATATCGTTGCCTTGCGTGGTGATCCGCCCGACGGGGATCAGGGCTACAGCCCGCATCCCGATGGGTATGCCTATGCTTCGGATTTGGTGCGCGGATTGCGGGACGTAGAGGATTTCGAGATTTCGGTTGCCGCCTATCCGGAAACACATCCGGAAGCTGAAAGCGCGGCAGCTGATCTCGACAATCTGAAGCGAAAGATTGACGCCGGGGCCAGCCAGGCGATCACGCAGTTTTTCTTCGACAATGAAGACTTCCTGAATTTCCGTGATCGTGTCGCTGCTGCGGGCATTTCGGTACCGTTGGTGCCTGGAATCATGCCGGTTGGAAATTTCAAAAGCATGTGCCGCTTTGCGGCCATGTGCGGTGCCCGGGTGCCGCAATCTCTGGCAGACCGGTTCGAGGGACTGGACGACAATCCATATGACCGGCGTCAGGTCGCCATCGAAGCCGCCTCGCAGCAATGCCTCGCGTTGATGGAGAATGGTGTCGATCTGTTTCACTTCTACACACTGAACCGCGCAGCCTTGACCCAGGCTGTGTGCGAAAGCATCGGCGTCACGTCGTCACTGCCAAACACCGAGGCTGGCCAATGACTCAACACCGACCGGATATCAAAACAGCGTTGGCCGAACGTATTCTTGTGCTCGATGGCGCTATGGGTACCGAGATCCAGGCTTTGAAACTTGAATCTGCCGATTATCACGGCAAGCATTTCGAGGGGCTCGGAAATGACCTGACAGGGAACAATGATATCCTCAATTTGACGGTCCCCGATTCCATCAAGGATATCCATATCATCTATCTGGAGGCGGGCGCCGACATCATCGCGACCAATACCTTTAACGCGACGACCATTTCCCAGGCCGATTACGGCATGGAAAACTATGTCGACGTGATCAATGTTGATGGTGCGCGTCTGGCACGTGAGGCCTGTGACGATATGATGGCGCGCGACCCGGGTCGGACATGCTGGGTGGCCGGTGCCATTGGCCCAACAAACCGGACAACATCAATTTCGCCCGATGTGAACGATCCGGGTTATCGCGCGATTGATTTTGATACGCTCAAGGATGCCTACAAACAGGCAGCGCGGGCATTGCTGTCGGGCGGGGTTGATCTGTTTTTGCTTGAAACCATTTTTGACACGCTCAACGCCAAATGTGGAATTTTCGCACTTGAAGAGCTCTTCGAAGAAACCGGCGAACGTCGTCCGATCATGATATCGGGGACCATTACGGACATGTCGGGACGCACGCTGACGGGGCAAACCCCAGAAGCCTTTTGGAACTCCATGCGCCACGCCAGCCCACTGACCATCGGGTTGAACTGCTCGCTCGGCGCCAAGGATATGAGGCCATATCTGGTTGATCTGTCCCGCCTGGCCGATACATTTGTTTGCGCGTATCCCAATGCCGGATTGCCCAATGAGTTTGGTGAGTATGACGAAGAGGCGGAAACAACAGCCGGCTTTGTACGCGAATGGGCTGAAGAAGGTCTGGTCAATATCGTTGGCGGCTGCTGTGGAACCACTCCAGCGCATATATCCGCCCTGCACAATGCGGTTGAGGGTCTGGCGCCACGTGACATTCCTTCCCGCGAACCGGCGATGCGCCTGTCAGGCCTTGAACCCTTTACGGTGACAATATGAGTGAACTCGAAACGACCGGCGCGGCGGGTAGTCAATTCGTCAATATTGGCGAACGAACCAATGTGACGGGCTCGGCCCGGTTTCGCGACCTGATAAAGGGCGACGATTTCGATACGGCTCTGGAGGTTGCGCGCCAGCAGGTGGAAAACGGCGCTCAGGTCATCGATATCAACATGGATGAAGGCATGCTCGATTCCGAGGCGGCGATGGTGCGCTTCCTCAATCTGATTGCCGCCGAGCCGGACATTTCGCGTGTTCCGGTCATGATCGATTCCTCAAAATGGTCAGTGATCGAGGCCGGGCTGAAATGTGTGCAGGGCAAGGCGATCGTGAATTCGATCAGCCTGAAAGAAGGTGAAGAGCCGTTCCTCGAACAGGCACGCAAAATTCGCCGCTATGGCGCTGCCACGGTTGTCATGGCGTTTGACGAGGACGGCCAGGCCGATACGGCTGATCGCAAATTTGAGATATGCAAGCGGTCCTACGATCTGCTGACCGCAAATGGATTTCCGGCTGAAGACATTATCTTTGACCCCAATATTTTCGCCGTGGCGACCGGGATCGAGGAACACAACGAATACGCCATCGCCTTCATCGAGGCGACAAAGCGGATTCGCGCTGAGCTGCCGCATGTTCATGTTTCTGGCGGGGTGTCCAATCTGTCGTTTTCGTTCCGCGGCAACAATGCTGTCCGCGAGGCCATGCATTCTGCGTTCCTGCTGCATGCCATCCGTGCGGGCATGGATATGGGGATCGTGAATGCTGGTCAGATCATGGTCTATGACGATATCCCGGACG
Organism: Alphaproteobacteria bacterium; assembly: GCA_018666195.1. GTDB lineage: Bacteria > Pseudomonadota > Alphaproteobacteria > UBA6615 > UBA6615 > JABJAG01. The sequence continues at coordinate 10,982 of JABJAG010000234.1, read as the reverse complement.
ATCTGCTGGAGCGGATTGAGGATGTACTGTTCAACCGCCGAGAGGATTCCACTGACCGGCTTCTGGAGATCGCCGATGACTATCGTGATGCCGGGACGACGGCCCAGGAAAAAAATCTGGAGTGGCGCGACGGCAATGTCACCGAGCGTCTCGAATACGCGCTGATCCATGGAATTACTGATTTCATCATCGATGACACCGAAACGGCCCGTCAGGAAGCTGAGCGGCCGCTACATGTGATCGAAGGTCCACTCATGGACGGGATGAACGTCGTTGGCGATCTGTTCGGTGCGGGCAAGATGTTTCTGCCACAGGTGGTGAAAAGCGCGCGCGTGATGAAGCAGGCGGTCGCACACCTGACCCCGTTTATGGAGGAGGAACGTGAAGCCTCCGGTCAGGCTGCAAAGGTCAACGGGAAAATTCTGATGGCCACGGTGAAAGGTGATGTTCACGACATCGGCAAGAACATCGTCGGCGTGGTCCTGCAGTGTAACAATTATGACGTCGTCGATCTCGGAGTGATGGTGCCTGCAGAAAAGATTCTCCGCACCGCGTTGGAGGAGAAAGCTGACATTATAGGTGTTTCCGGCCTGATTACGCCGAGCCTGGATGAAATGGTGAGCCTTGCACGCGAGATGAAGCGGCAGAACTTTGATTTGCCCTTGCTGATTGGCGGGGCAACCACGAGCCGGTTGCACACGGCGGTGAAGATCGCGCCGGGCTACGACAATCCTGTGATCCATGTCAACGATGCATCCAAGGCCGTTGGTGTGATGAGCAATCTGCTGTCCGAAACAGCACGTGAAGATTTTGTTGCGGGTGTTCGTGATGAGTATGAAGCAGCGCGTGTTAAACATGCGGGTAGCGGCAGAAAATCCAAACGCCAAACCATAGCGGGTGCCCGTGCCAACAAGGCACCGATCGACTGGACAGAATTCGAAGCCCCGGTTCCCTCATTTCTGGGAACACGCACATTCCAGGCCTACGATCTGGCCGAGCTGCGTGAGTTCATTGACTGGACCCCGTTCTTCCGCACTTGGGAGTTGGCCGGAAAGTACCCCGATATTCTTCAGGACGACGTCGTTGGCGAAGCGGCCCGGGAGTTGTTCGGGGATGCGCAGGAAATGCTCGACCGCATGGTCGTAGAAAACTGGCTCGTCCCACGGGCGGTCGTTGGATTCTGGCCTGCCAATGCTGTTGGTGACGATATCGCAATCTATGCGGCAGAGGGGAATGGCGCAGAACTCGCCACGGTTCGTACCCTGCGTCAGCAGATGATGCGCAATAATACACGGCCGAATTTTGCCTTGTCTGATTTCGTCAGTCCTGTTGAGGCGGGGCGCACCGATTACGTCGGTGGGTTTGTTGTAACCGCAGGACCGGAAATTGATGCGATCTCGGAGCGATTTGAGAACAAGAACGATGATTACAACGCGATTCTTGCCAAGGCGCTCGCCGACCGTTTGGCGGAGGCCTTTGCCGAACGTATGCATCAGCGGGTACGTGAGGAATTCTGGGGTTACGCGCCCGATGAAGGCCTTTCGAACGCCGAGCTGATCAGCGAAGACTATCGTGGCATCCGGCCGGCGCCAGGTTACCCTGCCAGTCCAGATCATACTGAAAAGAGGACCTTGTTCGACCTTCTCGATGCCGAGGCTCAGACTGGTGTCAGCCTGACGGAAAGCTTTGCGATGTGGCCGCCGTCTTCGGTTAGCGGGTTCTATTTCGCCCACCCGGACGCGCGGTATTTCGGAGTCGGTAAAATCGAACGAGATCAGGTCGAGGACTATGCCCAACGAAAAGGCGTGGACCTCGCCTATGCGGAGCGCTGGCTCTCTCCCAATCTCAACTATGACCCCGCTGAATACGAGGGGCGCGATGCAGCGGAGTAGCGGGCGCTGCCTGTTGCTACAGGCTTTTTAGAATTCCCTCTGCGGCGCTGGAGAAGTGATCCTGCTGTTTGGTGGCCAGGGCCAGTACCATTGCACCTTGAAGGTTGGATACAATCTGGCCCGCGCTTGTGTTTGTTGGTTCGGCCGGCGCCGCCGTCAAAGCAGTGGTCGTCCAGGCCAAAACCTGCTCGAAGAACCTGTTTACGGATTCTGCCACCGGGTCTGGCAGGTCTAGGGTTTCGGCGCCCAGCACGCAACAAAGGCAGATTAGCCCGTCATCCAGCATGGCGGCACGGTACACGCCGATCAGACGATCAATGCGCGTGGTGACTGTTTCACGGGGGTTGTCAGCTGCGCCGACGGCATTGATCACCCGCGCGGTGTAGCGCTGCACCACGGCGGCTCCCAGATCAGACTTCTGGGGAAAGTGGTAATGCACGCTGGCGCTTTTGATTCCGACTTCCGTTGCGATATCGCGAAAACTAACTGCGTCGAAACCACCGGCGCGCATATGACGTTCGGCGACCTGCAGGATTTCTTCGGCAGTTCCAGTGAAGGCGCTTTGCTCTGAATTTTCCATTTCAAATTGTATCTACCAGTAGATAGGCATTGACAAGGTCTAATCGAGCCGCAATATTCTACCTATCGTTAGATATACAAACAGCGAAGGAGAGTGTTATGAAGGTTTATGAATTCAAAGGATTCCCCAACCCGGCCCGCGTTCGCATTGCATTGGCCGAGAAAGGGTTGTTCAAGAACGCCGAGTTCGTTCAGGTTGACGTCACCACTGGGGAACATCTTACGCCCGAGTTTTTGGCAAAGAATCCGTCTGCGGTGGTGCCCGTTCTGGAACTGGAAGACGGGACGACAATTTCTGAATCATCGGCCATCACGGAATATCTCGATCACATTGCGGGGGAGCCTGATCTCACAGGTAAAACCGCAAAAGATCGTGCGGTCATTGCCATGATGCAGCGCAAGGTTGAGGCCGGGTTGCTCGATGCTATCGGAGCTTATTTCCACATCGGAACTGACGGGCTAGGACCACAGGTTGAGAACTATCACGACGAGGCCTGGGGTGAACGTCAGAAGGGCAATGCACTGCAGACGATGGAGTGGATGAACAGTATTCTTGCTGATCAGCCTTATCTCGCGGGTGATCATTTTTCTGTGGCAGATATCACGGCCATGGCGGGATTTGCGTTTGCTGATTTTGTAGCACTGGAAATTCCCGAACGCTGTGCGCATCTTCATGCGTGGCGCGCTCGCGTCTCCGAACGACCCAGCGCGGCTTTGGCAGCCTAAGCAGCAACAGATTGAAAAGGACCCCGCCATGGAACTGAATGCTGAGTTTTCGAAACGCGTTGTCATGCATGGTGACGAAATCGAATGGCTTGAGTCTCCCATGGCGGGGGTCAGCCGACGGATGCTCGATCGGATTGGAGACGAGGTGGCGCGCGCGACTTCGATCGTGCGTTACGCGCCCGGCAGCGCGTTTTCATCACATGTCCACACGGGCGGCGAAGAGTTTATCGTCCTGGAGGGGGTGTTCCAGGACGAACATGGGGATTTTCCGGCGGGTTCCTATATCCGCAATCCTCCGGAATCCAGCCATACGCCACGATCGGAGCCAGGCTGCACAATCATGGTCAAGCTCTGGCAGTTCGATCCCGATGACCGGACCCATGTACGGATTGATACCAACAAAATCAGCGCGGTATCAGACGCTGACCGACCAGGTGTTTCAGTCACGCCGCTTTTTCGTGATCCACGGGAGGATGTGCGTATCGAATACTGGGAGCCGGAAGCCGACATCAACATCGGAGCTGATGGTGGTGCAGAATACTTTGTGCTTGCGGGTGAATTCACAAACTCTGGCGATCATCTGCGTGCAAATTCCTGGCTTCGTTTGCCGGATGGAACGCGAAGTACGGCTAAGGCGGGTGCGGATGGCGCGCGCGTATGGATCAAGATGGGCAATCTCCGTTATGCGGTTGCGCCCGCCGCGTTATAGTCTTCCCAACAATCTTGAAATTTGCCGAGGACTCCATGTCTGAATCTGTTGTCTTGAAGTTTGACGAAGTTGAAAAGCTCGAACGCGGTGGAGGGGTCGTTTCGACACCACTCGTGGTTCCCAAGGTGCGCCCGAATGCAGCATTCACAACCGGGATTAGTTCGTTCCCGGCAGGCAGTTCGGCACCGATGCACAAGCACAATTGTGACGAGCAGGTGACCTTGCTGTCCGGCGTAGCCGAAGTGGATATTGAAGGCGAACGCACACGGCTTACGGCCTACGATTCCACCTATATTGCGGCGGGTAAGGAGCACTATTTTCAGAATGTCGGTGACGAACCGATGGTGATCCTGTGGATCTACGGTTCTGATCACGTCACCCGGACCTTCGCAGGCTCTGACGTTGAGGTTGCCCATCTCACGGACGAAGACAGCCTCGCGCCACGCGCCAACGGCTAGACGCTCACAGCCCTTGCTCGATCATGTGCTCGACTGGGCGGCCGCTGACCTTGATCACCCGTTCGGGTGGCAGGTTCAGAGACGGGTCGTCCATCGGGCTGTCGAGACCGCGCTGGATAAACGCTCCAAGATTACGCGCATGTGCAACGGCGCGTTTGCCAGCAGGCAACCGTTCGGCCTCATAACGTGCCATGGCCTCGGGAATATTTTCACATTCCGCAAGTGCGTTAGCCAATGCCAGTGCGTCCTGCCCGGCCTTGAGGACGCCGACCCCGACATGGGGTCGTGCGACAAACGCCGCGTCACCGATCAGGGCGATGTTTCCAAAGGCGACGTGGTCGTTGTCCACATCATAGATCGGTTGGACGGTCGTGCTGTCGGCCCGCATCACAGCTTCATGGAAGTTTTCCGGCATCTCGCGATGTGCGTTCTCTCGCACGGTCTCCGCATGCTCCGGTCGCATCAGGTGTGGCGGGATACCGTATTCATATGTCTTGCCAGATGCATCGGTCAGGATATCGGCCAGCACGGCATCCGGCGCGGGGTGGTACCAAAGGTAGGTATAGCGGCGTTCGCCGGGGGCCTGGGAGCCATTGGCGCCATCAATCGGGTAACCAATGAGCTGACTGCCGGACATGAACAGGAACGCATAGTGGTCAAATATATTTCGGCGGAAAGTGTCGGATAGCTTGGCCTCCTGACTGACCCCGCGCCAGGCGACATAGCCCGCATATTCGGGTTGAATCTCCGGCGCGACGATCTGCCGGACCGCCGATCGGAAGCCGTCGGCGCCGATCACCACATCGGCCTCGAAGCTTCGGCCTTTGGAGGTGTGTACGGTGGTGACATCGTCATGAGTCTCCAACCGCGTGAAGATGTGTCCGCCATGATAATGCGCGCGGGGGAATCGCTCGAACAGCGACAGATAGATCTGATTCCAGGCGCAAAGCTGTTGATCGAGCTCGAAACGAGAAATGATTGCCCCGGTCCGATCGAAGGCCGTGCGGCCCGTGACATCGATACCGCCGGACATGCCGCGGGGCACATCAAGCTGATCGAGCAGGTCTTCAAGCTCTGCGTGGCGTGCGATTCCCTGGCCCCGCGAGGCAAGGTTTTCCGGCGCGATCTCCAGGATATCCACTTCCCAGCCACGCCGAACCAGATAATTCCCGGCGAACAGGCCGCCGACCGATCCACCAATAATGACTGCACGTTTGCCGTTCATGGGTGAAAGAACCTGACCGAAGAGGCTGCGTGGTGAGAGGCGAAGACTGGCTTACTGTTGTGGACTGCGCAAGGCGCGCTGCCCGCAATGGTCTCAGGCCATGATTTTGCGAGCGAGATCGATTAGCAGTTCGTCCTGGCCGCGTGGGCCAATCAGTGAAAGCCCTTGGGGTCGTCCGTCGACGGCGCCCAGTGGCAAATTGATCTGTGGCGTGCCAGCCAGCCCGGAGATGCAGGTCATGGCGATCACCCGGAAGCGCCGGGCCTTCTGATCGGAGCGCAGGGAGTTTCGGGGAGGGGCCGGAAAGGGTGTGGTGGGCATGACGATCACACCATCATCGCCAAGCAACGCCTCGACCCTTGCGCGATAGTTCGGGCGTGCGGCTTGTGCTTCGGCCCGGGCCTCATCGGGCCAGTTGCGGCCGATCAGGTAATTCTCTGCAACTTCGAAACCGAAGCGCGGGTCGTGCGCGTCCACCCAGTCGCCGAAGGTATCCCACGCCTCACGGCCCTGAAGGATCGCCTGATGGCCGAACCATACGTCCACACCTTCTGGCGCGAGTGTGGTGTGTTCATGATCGCGGGTGTGGGCATGCACCGTGTCCATGGCGTCGGCCAATGCCTTGCGGACCGCATCGTCGGCATAGGCGAACAGATCGTCCGCTACGATCAAACGCGGTGAATCCTGCGCGGAAATCTCGCTCTCCAGAAGGATGCTGCCTGCGCGTGCAAAGGTCTCGGCATCGCGAGCAAACCAACCCACCGTGTCAAAGCTGGGCGCTTGATCAATGGCATGTGTGAAGGGGATGCGACCGTGTGTTGTTCGCATGCCCACAACACCGCAGAAGCTCGCCGGGACCCGCACGGAACCTCCCGTGTCGGTGCCCAGCGCCACGTCCACGAGGCCACCAGCGACGGCTGCGACGGAACCGCTCGATGAGCCGCCCGGCACATGACCGGGTGCCGCAGGATTAATCGGCGTGCCGTAATGCGCGTTCTCGCCAAAGATTCCGCGCGACAATTCGTCGGTATGGGTTTTCCCAACCATGGTGGCCCCTGCATCGACAAGCGCCTGGACGGGCCAGGATGTCTCTGTGGCGGGTTCGTGAGTGCGTTTCCAGTCCGGGTTGCCACCACCAGTTACATGTCCGGCAACATCATAGAGGTCCTTGGCTGCAAAGGTCAGGCCCGAGAGTGGTCCGACGCTTGCGCCTTCGAGGAAGGCGTCCGTATCCGTGCAGAACGCGTTGTACGGGTCCTCGAAGGGCAGGGGCATAAGCTGTCTACTCGCCCAGATCGACGATGGCGATCACAGGGCCGCCACCTTGCGGGCCCTGATGCATGGCATCGACGGAAACAAAGACTGCCGGGTCTCCGATGGCCGCGGCAGCGAGGCCACCGACAGCGGCTTTGGAGTGGCGGTGATGATGCACGTCGGAATCATCGAGCATGATCTGACGGCGTCCGCGCAGGCGGGCACGGGGATCGGCCTCGGACTTCATGAAGCAGTTCACCAGCTTGCCGTTGAGATCTTCTGCGCGGGCACGTTCCGGCAGGTCCAGACCGGCATCGCGGATTGAGTCATAGATGCCGTCGATATCCAGCGCATCTTTCATCACCGAATGGCCGATCCGGTAGCGTCCACCCGCACCGGCCTTGTTGCCAAACAGCACGATCTGAGCCCGGTCGAGTTCGACACCCGATGAGCAGGACGACACGGCCGAATAGATGTCCAGGTTTTTGCAGATGTCTTCGGCGGCGGGCATGTCGAACTCGCCCAGCGCCACGCCTATGCCCAGCGCCGTTGTGCCGTTGGAGACACCCATGGAATCATGAACCTCGCAGGCCACAGTCTGACCGCGTGCATGTGCGTCTTTTGCGGTTTCGACTGTCAGTAGAGGTGTCTTGGTCTGGACGTAGTGGACATCCTTGGGGTCATCGATACCGGCGTCAGCCATCGCGGCGCGCACGGCTTCGGCAACTTTTTCGACCATGGCCGGACGGCCAATATCCTCAGGCATCAATTCCGAACTCATTGCGGTTCCCATGACGAGTCGATCCTGGCCGGCGGGGCCGGTCTTGTCGTTGCTTGCAAAGGCCACGGCGTGAGGTGTGATCACACCGTCGCAACCGCCGGACCAGACCATGGGAATTTCCTTGATGTCTGTTTCGTTGCGCGATCCATGATTCATCAACACGGCCCGGAAAGCCTGATCGGAAAGAATGCGGGTGAAATCATTGACGCCGCCATTGCCTTCGGTTTTGCCAATTACGGCGACGATCTGATCTGCGGTAACGTCACCGGCTAGGATCCACTCGTCGAGACCTGACGCATCAGAGACGCTCTTGATTTCAATTTTTTTGACTTCGATGGCCATGATGTCTTCCCCGATATCGCGGGCTTGAGCGCCGCGTTTTGGATTGAAAAAAGAACTCTCTCGTGCGCGTTTGTGGGCGACCAAGGCAGTGTACAGGGTCATGCACCAGAAGAAAGATCATGCACGCCAAAACGGTTTCCCAGCCTCCTCTTCGGCCGCAGCAGTGCTGAGCCCCATATCATCCAGCAGGCGCGCGTCTAGAAGTTTCAGGCTGCGTCGCTGTTGGGTTCGGTGATCCCACAACGCCATGCAATCTCGAAGGTGAAAATAATAATTCATAATTACATTAGAATATTTAATGACATAAATGCGGAGATCCCGATTTTTATGGCAGATAGTTCTGCAAAAATTGGGCATTGATAGAGATATCCTTCCTCGGTCAGCAAAGCATGTTTATTCCTCGTATCATTAAATATTTTCATGTATGAAGGTGGCATGGAACGATTACCACAGATTACTGCACTGCGTTCATTCGAGGTTGTAGCGCGCTGTTTGAGTTTTACGCAGGCAGCCAGGGAACTGAACGTGACTCAGGGCGCCGTCAGCCATCAGGTGAAGGGGTTGGAAAAGTTACTGGGTGTTCGGCTGTTTCACCGCGAGCGCCAGCGTTTACGTCTGACAGATGCCGGGACGGGATATCTGCCATTCGTGCGTGAGGCGATCGATCGGTTGAAAGCGGGAGCAGATTACCTTGATGCACGAGAAAACAGCGGTGTTCTGACGGTCAGCGTTTCCCCGAATTTTGCAGCGAAATGGCTGGTCAATCGTCTGGGTGTGTTTAGCGCAAGCCACCCCGAGATTGATCTGCGGGTGACGGCGTCTCTGCAGCATGTCGACTTTAATAGCAAAGATGTGGAAATGGCAGTACGCCATGGTCATGGTGATTGGCCAAATTTGCATGTGACGAAACTGGCCCGAGAAGAAATTTTTCCGGTGTGCAGTCCGGATTTGTTGCGCGAGGGTGCTGCACTCGAATCACCGGAAGACCTGGCGCAGCATGTCTTGCTTCATGATGCGAGCCGTAATGACTGGCCGATTTGGTGTGCCGCTGCGAATCTTGACACCATAGATGTATCCCGGGGACCGAGCTTCGATCAAACCAGTATGGTGATTGATGCAGCCATCGCGGGACAGGGTGTGGCACTCGCGCGAAGCGCGCTCGCGGCTCATGATTTGAGAACCGGCAAACTGGTGCGCCTTTTCAATGTGACACTACCTGCCCCATACGGTTATTTCATCGTCTCGCCCAAAGCGTCTTCTGATCACGAGAAAGTCAGGAAGTTTCGTGCGTGGTTGGTCGAAGAGGCGGGGGCTGATGCCGCAGCGCTGGCAACAACCGTATAGAAAACCGCTGTAAACAAGCGGTATCGGTGTGTGTGTGTGCGAGGGAATTAGTCCATCATTAGACAATCTAAGTTTGTAACTGAATGGTTACAATGTCGCGGAAATCCGGTGATTTTTGTTGAAACTTAACAGTTTTGAAACATTTCAATTTTACTACTGTTGTATCGACAACATTTCAATTGAGAAGAAGAATGGCGCACGAAAAAGCCGGAGAAGAAGCTTCACAACTTGCCAGTGCAGCAATGGAACGTATGACCGAATACGGTATCCCACCGAACCCTGACAACTTCATGGTTTGGTACATGTACGTGAGCCAAGTGGACCCCGATATCTGTCATCGTATCGATTGTGTGATTGCGCAAGGTCAAGTCTTCACCAAAGAAGAGTGCAATTCTCTCTATCTCTGCTGCATGGCGTTCAAGTCGAATGAGATCGATGATATGCGCGATGAGGCATTGATCAGCGCCAGCGCGGATATCGAACAGTCGGTTGCGCAAGTCATGTCGTTGCTAGAAGAAGCCGGAGCTGATGCCGAGCGGTACAGCGAAACGCTGGCATCCGCAGACGGTGAACTTGCGTCGGCTAACGCAGTTGGAAATGTCCGGAATATTGTCTCGAACCTCGTTGAGGAAACCAAACGCGTTGCAGAACAGAACCGAAAGGTGAATCAGCGGCTTGAACAGTCGAACCGCGAAATTACCGATTTGAATGCACGCATTTCGGATGTTCGGAAAGAGGCGATGAGCGACGGTTTGACCGGTCTGCAGAACCGCAGATCTTTTGACAATCTGTTGCAGGATGCAGTGGAAGAAGCCGCAGCAGAGGCCGCACCCTTGTCGTTGTTGATGCTCGATATCGACCATTTCAAAAAATTCAATGATACCCATGGGCATCCTTTGGGTGATCAGGTCATCAAATTGGTGGCGCGTTGTCTGTCGGACTGCACCAAAGGCAATGATACGCCCGCTCGGTATGGTGGTGAAGAATTCGCAATTGTTCTCCCGAACACGGAGATTGATGGCGCGGCGGCTGTCGCGCAGCAGATTTGTGAGACTGTTGCGGCCAAGAAAATTCGGCGCAAATCGACCGGCGAGATGCTCGGGAATGTCACGATTTCGATCGGCGCAGCGCAGTTTGGCAGTTCGGAAACTCCCGATGACCTTATTGAGCGCGCAGACGCGGCGCTCTATACGGCAAAGAACCGGGGCCGGAACCGGGTCGAAACGGCTCCAGCGGGACCGGCACTCCGGGTGGTGTCAGGAGCGGGTGCAGCATAGCTGATCTGCGTGACATCCCAATGACTTCGTAAGAATCACCGTGTTACAAAACTTCTGTCGGAATTCCGACAGGAGGGTAATGCGTGCGTCCGCCGATTGTTGTCCGGGCACGGCTGAAAGTACGCCGTGTACTTCGGAACAAACATCTTTTACTTGGAGTGATGGCATTGGCCGTCGGCGCGGTCTCCGCGTATGGCGCGCTTGTCTTTCGGGTCGCTGTTGACGCCTTGCAAGAGTTTGTATTCGGCTTGCCGCTCGATGAAGTTGTACCGACCTTGGAAAGTCTCGCCTGGTGGCACATCATGCTGGTGCCCACCCTGGGAGGTCTGGCGATCGGTCTTTTCTTGCACTTCTTCCACAGCGGCGGTCATGCTCATGCAATTGCCCATGTGATT
>JABJAG010000233.1 GCA_018666195.1 Alphaproteobacteria bacterium | reverse complement strand
CCCCTCGCTTCCTCTTCCATATAGCTTAAGAGAGGTAACTAGCGTCGTTGCTGTAAAGTCATAGTCCCCCTTATGAAGTTCATGTCCTGTCCCAAGGTTCGTCGTTCTTTCCATTTTTTCAATAAGTTTATTCGCTTCATCTAAATCTCCATTCATAAAGCTGGCCAAAAGAAGGCGGGGTAGATTTCCTTTAAGAGCTTTTCCTCCAACAATTTCTTTTTGCTTCCAAGTTTCAACAAGCTTTCTATCGTACGGATTCAGCTCTCCAAACTTTCTTACTACAGAGTTTTGCCTTGAGCATGGTGCTTGCATTCCTCTAGAAATAGAAGACCTGCCCATCGGCTTCGGGTTGAACGGTAGCCGCATGCAGTTCGCGCGCCCAGTCGCAGTCAAGCACCGTATCAGCGTGGAGGAACAGCAGACCATCACCGATGACTGCTTGAGCACCGGCATGAAGCTGGGCACCTCGCCCGGGATCGGACTCCACCACCCGTGCGCCGCCCGCACGGGCTTGCGCGATCGTGTCATCAGCAGAGCCGCCATCAACCACCACCACATCCAGATCGAACACCGTCCGCGCTTCATCCAGCGCCCGTAATGTTGCGGCCAGACCATCCCCAGCATTGAGCGTGGGAATCACGACACCGAGTGTTGGTTTGCTATCAGGTGAATTCATCAGGTGACATACATAGCGTTACAGGTCATCCAGTATAACCCTCTCCTTCCCGGAGGAGAGGGAGACAAAGTCAGCACGTTACGTCCGAACCGGTCGCCGCTGAATTACACGCAGAAGTCCCAGCATGACGATGGCCAGAGCGGTGGCGACCCCACCGACAATCATCGGGACCGCCGTATCATGGGTGATGTCCACCAGCCAGCCCGCGAGGATCGGCATGGCCGTCAGGCCAATATGGTGCACGCTGTAATAGATGCCAGTGCCCGTGTTGCGGTTTTCCGAACGTACCACTTCCACAGTCAGCGCCATCACATTGCCGGTGGGAATGCCGATGAATATCCCGGCCAGCACGAACAGCAACAGCGGTGCATTCACAAAGGGCACCAGTCCGACCACCACTGCGCCGATGGCAAAACTAACGATCATCACCAGATTTGGCCGCTCCCATTTTTCCGACAGCCAGGCCCCCAGCGGGATCGCGATCATATAGGCGATGGTGCCGTAGCTGATCAGCAGGCCCGAAAATGCCACATCGCTGCCGCGCGATACCATCAGGGCCGGGCCAAATGCCATCACCATCAGGAAACCACCATTGAACAGCGTCCAGATCATCCCGGAGATGGTCACCAGCGTGACCTCACGCCGGGATATCCGCGATTTGGTTTTCGGCGGTGCAGCGAGTGTATCCGAAATCGGTTCCGGCGCAACGTCACGAACGGGTGCACGGTACACAAAAGCCACCAGCAGCAATCCGGCCAACGACCCGAATCCCGCGACCAGGAACACCGCATTCCAGCCCCAGGCTTCTGCAATCAGACCCTGGGTCCACAGCCCGAGCGCAATGCCCACGGGCCAGCTGTTCATCAGGATCGCCATCGCGGTCACGACCTCGCGCCCTTCGAACAGATCCCCGACCAGCTTGACCATGGTGACAGTGATGACAACACCACCGACACCGACCATGAGGCGTCCAACGCCGGCAACCCAGAACCCGTCAGCACCCGCCATGACGAAGCCGCCCAGCGCCATCAACCCCAGACCGAACAACACGGCGCGTTTTTCGCCAAAGCGTTTGCCCGCAAGTCCCGCCGGCAGGGCCGTGGCGAAACCCAGCGCGCTGAAAAACCCGATCAGGGTCCCCACTTCGGTGAAGTTGATTCCCAGATCGCTGACCAGCAGCGGCGCAACCGTTGCCACAGTCTGGAACTGAAATCCCAGAGAGGTCCGCGCCAGAAACAGCGCACCCAGCATGAGCCAGCGGTTGGATGTCATGTGAGGGAACTCGTTCGATGTTTTTTCATATCAATATCGTCACGACAGCGCGGGAGTAACGGGAGATGTAAATGGACTGCCGGGTCCCGACCGCTCACCTATTCCGCAGCGTCGGCAAAGGCGCGGGAAGCATCGAGAATGCGTTGGCCGGATTCCGTGAGGGCTGCCAGCTTCTCCTTCAACAGCGCCTCGGGATAGACCAGTTTGCCGTGACGTTTCTTCACATCACCGGCAATCAGCACCGTATCCACATTGAACGGCGTGGCCATAAAGACCAACGTCTGCACCGGATCATGCACCGGGCAGGTGTTGATGTCGGTACCCCGGGTCAGAATGACATCAGCCTGCTTGCCGGGCGCGAGGGAACCGATCCTGTGGTCCATTCCCATGGCGCGGGCATTGCCGATGGTCGCCCATTCCAGCGCGACACGGGTTTTCAGATGGTCGGGCATGTTCTTGGTCGGGCGCGGACGGGCATCGGTGTACATGCCCCGCTCCAGCTGCAGGCCGAACCGGACGACGGAGAACATGTCGCCGGAAATGTTGGATTCCAGATCGATCCCGAAAGACGGCGTGCCCCCGAGCTCCAGCACCCGACCGGTTGCCGGATTGCCGTGGCCGAAATTGCACTCGCATTCCGGTGCCACGGTGATCGAGCCACCCGCGTCAATGATCAGCTTCAACTCATCATCGGTCAGGTTGGTGGCATGAACAAAATCGGCCTCCGGCCCCAGCAGGCCCAGATCGTGCAGCTTCTGCACTGCGTTCTCCGCAAACATCGGAATGCCCAGCGCCCCGGTGTGGTTGGACCAGCGCAGGCCCATATCCTTGGCCAGCCGCACATCATGCTCGATGCAATCCCAGACCGAAAACCCGATCCCCTGAATGCAAATGGCCATGGTGATCAGCCCGTCATCGGATGACAGACGCCCCTTGCGCAGGCGCTCGACCCGCTCGCGGGAATGGGGGCGTTCGTTGAACGGCGCTTCGCCCGGCTTGGCATCGGTTTTGGTCTGGCCATGGCCATAGACGGCGCGAATGCCGGCCTCTTCCAGGGAATCGATGGCCGCATCGGTGTGGTCGGTCGTTGCGTTGCAATGATGCCAGTCGAACAGGGTCGTCGTGCCCGAGTGAATCTGGTTCAGCGCGCCGCAGAGATTGGCGATCCGCACATCATCCGGTGTGAAATAGGGCACCGCCGTTGCGTGCATCAGTTGGGAATACTCGAACATCGTCCAGTTTGAAACAGTGCCGCGCACCCCCGTTTGCCAGGTGTGCTCGTGCATGTTGATCATGCCCGGGCTGACGATCATGTCCGTCGCGTCGATCACTTCGGCGTCGCCCGCATCAATGCCATGGCCGACTTCCAGAATTTTGTCGTCCTCGATCAGAACGTCGCCGCCCCTGATATCGCCAATCGCGTCGTCCATCGACACCACCCAGCCGCCCTGAATTAATGTGCGCGCCATGACGCGGTCTCCCCAGAATGTGTTTTCGTTTCTGGCCGGAGATTAGCCCTTCGGCAAGCCTGAGGGAAATGGGGGCAGGTTCGCCAACCACGCCCAACTTGGCTACCATTCCTGCCTTGTCGCCACACAACAGATCAGGCCCCCTTATGTCACCTCCTGTGTTCACACCAACCGATGGACCGCTGGGCGCATTTGTGACCGGTGTGAACCTGTCAGGCCGGCTTGAACCGGGTGCTGCAGCCGCAATACACACTGCGCTGGGGGAACATGGTGTGCTGTATTTTCGCGGTCAGGAGATTTCCCGCGAACAGCACATCGCGTTTGCAGAGGCCGTCGCCCCGATTGTCATCAATCGCTTTTTCACGCCAGTCACGGGCTATCCGCAAATCGCCGAAGTGCGAAAGGAAGCCGACCAGAAGCTGAATATCGGCGGCGCGTGGCACGCCGACCACAGCTATGACCAGATCCCCGCCACCGGCTCGATCCTAGCTGCGAAGGTATTGCCTCCCACCGGCGGCGATACCCTGTTTGCCAGTATGTATGCCGCCTATGACAGCCTGCCTGCGGCCACACAGGCCCACATCAACGAGCTGCGCGCGCTGCACTCCTCGCGCCATGTTTTCGGGGCGGACGCCGCTCACTTGACTGACCCGGACAACGATCAGGGCGGACGCTATCACAACCCCAATGCCGCCACGCAGGATGTCTGGCACCCCGTGGTGATCCGCCACCCGATCAGTGGGCGCAGGGCGCTGTATGTGAACCCGGACTTCACAGTGCAGATTGATGGGCTGTCAGAGACCGACAGCGCAGAACTGTTGGACGAATTGTTTACCCACGCCCAACGCCCCGAACACATCTATCGCTTCAAATGGGAACCCGGCTCCATCGCCTTCTGGGACAACCGCGCCACCTGGCACTTTGCCGAAAACGACTATCACGGCCACCGACGACTGATGCACCGAATCACGCTGGAGGGTGTGGCGCTGGAAGGTGCAGAACGGGATAGCCTGGCGTAGTTCTAGCGGCGCGTCAGTCCTCGCCGGTCCGCCAGCCGTTCTCATTGATGTCGAACAACTGCCCGTCCGGGTCGCGGTATTTGATCTCGTAGAATGCGCCGGAATCCCTGGCTTCACCCATCAGCCAGTTGCCGCCAGCGGCTTCGATCTCCGCGCCTGCGGCCTCGGGGTCATCCACGACGAACCCGAAATGATGGACGCCAAAATCATCCGGGTCTCCGCCCGCGGCTTCCTCGGTCTTGTAGCGCAGCAGGGCGACGTTCATCACCCCATCGGTAAGATAGACCGCGGTGGCGCCCGCATGGTCGTTCTCCCCCACCCGGGTCATTCCCAGCGCCCGTTCATAGAACGCAGCGGCTTTCTGCGGGTCCGGGACAGACAGGGCGACGTGGCGAAGTTTGGCGGACATGGGGTTCTCTCCGGCTAAGTTCCTCGTCGTGAGCCTGACGAAGGACGATCTTTCGGGTCCTCATACTTCGACAAGCTCAGCATGAGGACATCTGTCTATTTTGTCATGGCCGGACTTGATCGGCCATGACGGTTTTGATTATCCCCGCGCCTTCGCGCCAATCAGCACAAAGGCGACGGCGGCTGGCTCGTTGGAACGGTTGGACCAGGCGTGGTTGGTGCCGCGCTGGATCAGTACGTCACCGGCGGTCAGTCTGGTTTCGCCCTCTTCCATCACCGCCCAGATTTCGCCGCTCATGACGATGGCGAAATCCGTGGTCTGGGTTTCGTGCATGCCCGCCGTGTCCGCGTCATCATCATGGGCGTCACCGCTGCCCATCTCGCTGAAGGCCGCACCCACATCGGCATCCTTCCAGGCGTCGTCGGGCGGGAATTCAACGATGCGGAAGATCGCGCCGGCTGGATCATGCGGCTCGATGGAATTCTCACGAATGGCCGTGTCCACTTCGCCGGAGTTGTCGGCCGGCGCTGTGGTTTCCCACATTTCGTGCAGAAACAACTGGGGCAGTGGTTCGATGGATTGCGGCGAAGGCCCGTCCTTGAGAATGATCGACTTGCCTTCGGCGTTGTGACCCGTGACCACACGGCGGAAACTGCGTGTCATGATGTGTGTTCCCCTGTAGCAGGCAACAGCTTAGCCGGGATTACGCGCGAGGGGGAGCAGCCTTGAATTTTCTGCAGAACAGCCGTTGCCCCATCAGGGGTTGCATCTGCGTGACCGGATGGCGACGATATCAACAAGAAGAGCAAACACGACCCCCGAGGAGACGACCATGGCCGATCCCAACAATCCTTCAGGTGCCCTGCCCGGCGATCCCCGTTACGGGCTGTCCCAGGAAGAGCTGGCCGCCTATTACGAAACCAAGAGCCCAAGCTGGATCTGCAAGGGTTACTTCAAACAGGACGGTGGAATTGCGCTCCGCGAGCAGGCGATGGACGCCCATATGGCCTATCTGCGCAAGACCCAGGACCAGATCCGGTTTACCGGACCGCTGCTGCAGGATGACGGCAAGACCCCGGCAGGCGCCATGGCGCTGATCGATGCGCCGGACAAGGCCGGGGCACAGTCCTGGATGGACAATGAAGGCTACACCCAGGGGGGTGCGTTTGATCGCATCACCATCACCCGCTGGTCGTCCTCCATGGATTTGCGCTGGGACACTTTCCCGCGCACGCCGGGCTGGGAACAGTTTGTGGTGACAGCGCTGGACGGCCCGGATTCCAAAGCACGACGCGACGCGGTAGCCGATGCCCATCACAAGTTTCAGGCATCCGTGATGGACCGCTATGTGGCTCGAGGCCCGATGTTCGAGGATGACGGCGCGAAGATGATTGGGTCGATGATGATCATGGAATATCCCGATCTGAAATCCTGTGAGGAATTCTGGGCCGGTGAGCCGCTGAACACCGGTGGCGTGTTTGCAGACGTGACCATAGAACGCTGGCGCTACGGCAATACGCTGGTCTATCCGGGCTAGGCATCACGCCGCCACACAATAAGTTGAGCCCGGCATCACTGCCTGATCGCTAGTCTTCTGCCCAACACGGCCCGCCAAAGGGTCAGGCAGCAGGCAAGCACGACAGCACCATGGCGCGTTTCGGCACGACTTCCTCTCACCAGACTTCGGTGCGGCTGCGCGACCTTTGGCAGCGCCTGCGCACGCCTGTGCCGACCACCGCGCGGGCTTCCCTTGATGCCGCCTGGGCGCGGGTCGATCCGCAGTTCCGTACCCCCAACCAGATGTTCGGGCGCCACGAAGAAGGCTGCGGTGCGACCATCGGCGTGATGCCGCGCTGCGATTTCGCGTGTCGGGGCTGCTATCTGAACGACACCGCCAACACCACGCCCGCGCTTTCCGTTGCGGCCGTGCAATCCCAGATGGATGTGCTGCGCAGCCACCTGGGCCCCTGGGGCAATGTGCAGCTGACCGATGGCGAGGTGAGCCTGCGTAACACTGATGAGGTGATCGAGATTCTGCAGTACGCCCGGCAGATCCTATGTCATGCGTGCCAGCGACGAGCGGCAATACTGCGCACCTGGAATCGACCTTCCCGTGGTCTCCATGATGCGGTCCCGGCACGGCGATTTTCCCGAATACCACACCTCGCTGGACGATCTTTCCGCGATCAGCCCGCGCGGGCTGGAAGATAGCTTCACCGCGCTGCGCACGACCATCGAACTGCTGGAAGAAAACGCCAAATACGAAAACCAGACCCTGTGCGAACCCATGCTCAGTCGTCATGGCCTCTATCGTTCGCTCGGCACAAAACAGGCCGATGAAAGCGCGCGAAACCTGCTGAACTTCCTGTCCTATGCCGACGGCCAGAACGACCTGATCGACATCTGCGCGATCACCGGCATGAGCGTGGCGGACGCGATTGAAGCCAAACAGGCGCTTTCTGGCGTCGGACTCATCCAGCAAAACAGCGGGCACCAGACGAAACTGCGAACGGTCGCCTGACTCGCCGTTGGACGCTGTTCCACTTCCACGTCATAATAAAATCACAACAGGCCCGGAACGAGGCCTGAGACGGGGGCACAGATTTGAGCGATAACGCCATCATTGTGATTGCGGATGATCATCCGCTTGTTCGCGATGCGTTGCGCCAGACGATTGCGCAGGATTTGGCAGGCGCTGTGTTCCACGAGGCCGCCAATCTGGCCGAGGCTGAATCCGCCATCCGAAATCTTGAATCACCGGACCTGGTTCTGCTCGACCTGCACATGCCCGGCATGCGCGGCTTTACCGGCCTTGCCTATCTGCGCTCCCAGTTTCCCGAAACCCCCGTCGCCATGATTTCCGCCAGCACCGATCCCCGGATCATGCGTCAGGCCATCGACTTCGGCGCGTCAGGTTTCATACCCAAGTCTTCCCCGACTGACGACATTCGTGGTGCGGTTCGCGAAATTCTGGCGGGCAATTCCTGGCTTCCGGCGAACACCAATGACGTGCCGGACACGGCTGCCGAAGACGCGCAGCTTGCCGCCCGCCTCGCAACGCTGACGCCGCAGCAATTGCGCGTTCTGGGTATGCTGTCGGATGGCAAACTGAACAAGCAGATTGCCTATGACCTCGATATCTCCGAAGCGACCGTCAAATCGCATGTCTCGGCAATCCTGCAGAAGCTGGATGTGAACAGCCGAACACAGGCCGTCATTCTGGCCGGTCGGCTCAATGTCGAAGACCCGGCACGGGGCATGCCAAGCTAGACCACAATCCGTCTCAGGACGCCTGTTGGCGTGCCGCCGCACGCTGGGCGAGCATGCGTGTCATCAGCGCGCGCAGAGCCGCCGGCTTGACCGGTTTGGACAACACGATGTGACCGCGACGCGTGGCCTCTTCCCGTAAACTCTCCGACGGGTCTGCTGTCACGATGATCGCCGGAATCACGCGTTCATAGACGCCGCAAACTTCGGTCACCACATCCGGGCCGAATTCGTCATTCCCCAGATGATAATCGGCAACAATCAAATCCGGCGCGTCGTCGCCCAGCGCGGCACGCCATTCATGTCCGGTCGCTGCCGTTCGGACATCGCACTGCCACCCCCCGAGCAAAGCCACCATCCCATCGCGGACATCTGCATTGTCATCGATACAGAGAACAACGGCACCTGCCAGCCCGCCATCCGAGAACAAGGGCACCTGCTTTGGTTCATCCACCGACCGGGCTGACGATCCCCGCGAAACTGTGACCGCAAACACCGAACCCTGACCCGCCTCGCTGCGCAGCTCGATCACGTGCCCCAGCATCCGCGCGATGCGTTCCACAATCGCCAAGCCGAGGCCAAGCCCCTGGGCATTCTTTTCGTCTTGTGGCAGGCGCTGAAACTCCTGAAAGACAGCCTCGCGCATGTCTTCGGGAATCCCCGGTCCGGTATCACGCACTTCAATTTTCAGACGCTCACCACCGCCACGACAGCCGATCAGAACCCGCCCGCCTGATGGGGTGTAACGCACCGCATTGGACAGCAGGTTCTGCAAAATTCGCCGCAACAGCCTGCGGTCAGAACGCACAAAACAGGCCGAAGCAACGACCCGCAATTCAATGTCGCGATCCGCGGCCACGGCCTGGAACTCCGTACCCAACGCCTGCAGCAGTTCATCAACCGCAAAATCCTCGATCTGGGGTTCGACACCACCTGCATCCAACTTCGAGATATCCAGCAGGCCGGATAGCAAATCCTCGACCGCGCGCAAGGAGGTATCGACACGCCCCACAAGCTGGGAATTCCCGCCTTCCATCTCTCGTTCGGACAGCGAAGAGAGAAACAGGCGCGCCGCGTTCAAAGGCTGCAGCAGATCATGGCTGGCCGCAGCCAGAAAGCGCGTTTTGCCCAGATTGGCCTGCTGGGCGGCATCGGAAGCACGCTGCAACTGTTCGTTCAGCCCCATCAAATCCCGGGTGCGCTCATCCACCCGCAACTCCAGATCGCGTTTGGCGTCCTCCAGCTCTGCGGCAGCTTCCACACGGTCCGTCATATCCATCAACGACACCGCGACACCGCCCGCGGGCATCGGGCTGGTGCGCACCTCAAGCACCGTCCCGTCATCCAGACGACGCTCATAGATCGCGGGTTCCCGTTTGCGATACCGGACAAGAAGGTCATTGACGATGGTCTCCACCTCACCCGGTCCATACTCCCCGTGTTCGGCGCTGTGCCGGATAATATCCTCAACCGGCACCCCCACGCGCCCGTTCATGTTCGGCAAGCCGAGATAGTCGCGAAACCGCTCATTCATCCAGGCCAGGCGCAAATCCTCGTCAAAAATCGCAATCCCCTGACGCAGGTTTTCCATCGTCGTCTGCAACAGTTCCCGGTTGTACTGGATCGCAGCGGTCGCATCGTCGAGCAGCGACATCGCGCCCTGCATGTCGATGTCTTCACGCTCCATGGACAATGCGATCACCAGACGTGCCGAAGACGCACCAATCGCACTGGACAGCAAACGCTCGGCAAAGCGCAGCACACCGGCATCCACCGGATCATCGGACAGCAGCATCGGTTGCCGTTCGGCCCGATAAGGGGTGAAGGCCCTCTCGGCCGCTGCTGATCCCAGATACCGGGCCACAAGGTCCTCCAGATCGCGGACCGTCAGCGCGCCGGGCACGGTTCGCAACCGCGAGGTTTGTTCGGCGGCCATCACCTCTACAAAGGCCCGCGCCTGCGCGCGTTCAAGAACACTTGGCCGACTGACCAGGGACAATCCGACAAACAAGCAGAGATTGGCGAGCAGGCTCCAGAATACGCCGTGGGTCAGCGGATCACCCAGTTCCATGCCAAAGAGCGCCTGTGGACGGAGCCACTCAATTCCCATCGGCCCGAAGACCAGAAGGGTTGTCGGGAACCAGGAACTCGCCGCAAAGGTGGGG
>JABJAG010000232.1 GCA_018666195.1 Alphaproteobacteria bacterium | reverse complement strand
TTGTGTGCGTGACTGACGTTGTTACCCGTCATCACACCTTTGCCAGTAATGGCGCAGCGGCGCGACATGTTTCGCTCCATGAATGAGTTTCGCGCCAAGAGCGGCGCGTTCGGCGGAGTTTTTAGGCGAAGCGCCCCGCTCGGTCAAGTCTCAGTTGACCTCTTTACCTACCCTGAAATGCATCCAGAAGCATCTGTGCCGCTGCGGACGGTGTCAATCGTGCCTGAGACACCTTCGCTTCGAGTTCCGCCAGCTTTTCGCGGACGTCCGGATGGCGGCGAAAAGCGGAAAGCAGGTTCTCATCCACTTCGCCCCACATCCAGCGGCGCGCCTGCTCGGCCCGCTTGTGCTCAATGTTGCCTGACGCCTCCATGACGCCGCGAAAATCACCAATGCGCTCCCAAATGGTCGGAATTCCAATTCGTTCCAGTGAAGAGCAGGTCAAGACCTCCGGCACCCAGTCCGCGGTCATCGGGTGCAACAAACGCAGGGCGCTTGCATACTCCGCAGCCGAACGCCCGGCGGCGTCCTTCAGGTCGCCATCCGCTTTGTTCACGACAACCAAATCCGCCAGTTCCATGATTCCTTTCTTGATGCCCTGCAATTCATCGCCGCCGCTGGGCAACAGAAGCAACAGAAACATATCAACCAGATCGGCGACCGCTGTTTCGGACTGACCGACACCAACCGTTTCCACCAGAACCACGTCAAACCCTGCCGCTTCGCAGGCAAGCAGAACCTCACGTGTCCGGCGCGCCACACCACCGAGTGTTCCGGCTGTTGGCGACGGTCGGATAAAGGCCTCTGGTGCGCGAGAGAGTTGCTCCATACGTGTCTTGTCGCCAAGGATAGAACCCCCGGTACGCTGGGATGACGGGTCTACAGCCAACACCGCGACCTTGTGACCTGCCGCGATGACATGCTGACCAAACGCCTCAATGAACGTCGATTTACCGACTCCCGGAACCCCCGAAATTCCGACGCGGATCGCCCGTCCCGTATGCGGCAGCAATGCTTCAAGCAGCGCCTCGGCCTGTTCACGATGATCCACGCGTGTGGACTCAATCAAAGTGATCGCGCGCGCCAGTGCGCGCCGGTCCCCAGAGCAGACCAGCCCGGTCAATTCGGTCATGTCATGTTCAGGCTGAGCCATGCTGCAATCTAGTTCCTTGCGCCGCAGGACGCACTGGCTTTCCATCAACTGGCGACGACAGCACCAGAGAGCTTCGCACCTCACCGATTTTGCGAAACCTCGAAATCACATCCTCCAACTCACCTACGGAACGAACAGACACCCGAATGAAAAAACTATCGTCACCCGTCACGTGGTGACATTCCACTACAGCATCCAGTGATCCACACAGGCCCGTGACGCGCCGAAAATCGAGATCAGATACCGTCAAACGAAGAAACGCGCTGATGTTCTCACCCAGCGCAGAACGTTCCACACGGGCGGCATATCCTGAAATGACGCCAGCTGTCTCCAGTTTGCGAATTCTCTCAGCCACAGCAGGGGTCGACATTCCGACGCGGCGCGCAATTTCACGAAACGACAATCGGGCATCCGCCTGAACGATAGAAAGCAGTTCCCGGTCAGTCGTATCAAGTCCTATTTCTGCTTGTAACGTCAAATCTAATTATGCCTTACATTCGAAAAGGAAATTCAAATAAATAATTCCATATCATAAATATATTTACCAAATAATTATCATTCAACATATAATTTTTGTTCATGCTGTTCAGATGACAGGCAACAGAGCGCGTGACCTGACAAATGACAGACCCACACGCCCGTAATGCAATAATTGTCTATTTGTGGCGATCAACTGCGCGCGAGAGCAACAGATAGGCCTTCCCGACATCTGCGGTCAGCAGGCTGGCACTGAGCAGCTCATCGGGATCAGCATCACCGGCCTGGGCGAGCAAACGCTCGAACTCTCGCAAGTAGCGCGTTGCCAGACCCCGAAACTCCTCGTCCTCTTCGAACAGCTCACGCACCCGTGCAATCACCACCGGCTCACCGGCGCGCGACGCAATCCGTCGGATTGCGACCGTGCGATCACCTTTGTTGAAACGCCGTACAATATCCGGTGCGACGTCGCCTTCAAGCACACGATCCAGATCAATCCCGACCGAGCCCAATGTATCGAGCACGCGGTTGACCGTGTGCAACAAAACGCCCCGGTTCGAGTCCAGATGCGCGTCACGCACCTCATCTGAGGTCCGCACGGCCTCTTCTACAGCGTCAACCAAAGCGCGCTCATGCATACGGAAAGAAGCCGCCATGGTCTCTGCTCGCTCAGACACCTGGTCGATGGTTGACTGCATATCCCGGGCCTGCTCGCGCAGCTGATCGCGGAGCGATTCAACCTTACCCTCCAGGCGATCCGTGGATGATGCAAACTCTCCCGTATGCTTGTCAAAAGACTGCATGGTCGTTTCCGCGCGCGCGACGACGCTTTCACCGGTCTCCCGCAAGGTGATGCTACGCTCACTCAGCATGTCGCCCAGACCGCGCCAGCGATCCAGGATGTCCTCGATTGTCTCGCGCACATCGCGGCTGCGATTGGACAACATCTCTTCGGTCTCTGTTGAAGCGCGCCGCATTTCCTCTGTACCGGTGGTCAGATCCTCACGACGCTGACGCATCAGGTTAGCCACCTCAGACATACCGTCTGTCGCGACGCGGGCATTCGTTTCAAGGACTTCGGTCTCCCGCTGGATGATGTCGCGAACTTCGGACAGGCGCGCAAGAGAATCCGTCGCTGCTTGTTGAAGTGACTGCGTGTGCAGGGTCAGCGATTCCCCCAGAGCCTCGGCGCGTGCGCCCGCTGTCACACTGGCATTGGTGAGTTCCTGTGATTGTCGGCGCAACGCATCGTGCACCGTACGCGCGGATTCTTCAGCAGTTCCCGATACCTCGTCCACCGTGCTGGCGGTTTCCTGCAGGGTCGTGCGAATTGCCGTCAGTCGCGTCTCCACATCAGAAACAACTTCATTGATTCGCTGCTGATCCCCACCGAGATCTTCCCGCAGGCGCCGCAGATGCCCATTGGCACGTTCGGCCGCATTGTCCATCGCCTGGGAACCTTCGCCCAATGTCTCGCGCACAGCGTTGATCCGTGCTTCGGCAGCGTCTGCGGCGGCCTCCAGCGCCGCGTGTTGTCCAAGCACCTCTTCACGCCCACGCTGGGCGCGCGCCACAGCACGATCGAGATTGCCCTGCATGCTCTCTGCCTGCGCGGCAAAGGCGTCACGCGCCTCCACACCCGCATTCGCAGCAACCTCAGTGGACCGTGTCAGGCCACCTGCGGCCTCGCGCAGTTCCGACGAAATCTGCTCTGCCTGATCGGATGCCTTCCGCGCGGCATCTTCCAGCGCAGCGGCCTCACTTCGGAAGACCTCACCAAGGGCACGCCCTTTCCCATCAGCGAGATCGCTTGCTTCCGCCAACTCACGCGCATAGGAGCGCAACCGGTCTCCCATGCCTTCGACCTGTTCGAAGTTCGACTGTGACATTTCAGCAAAGGCATCTGCCTGCGCACGCAAGCCTTCGGTCATTACATCTGCCTCAAGGCGAGCTGATGAAACCGATGACTCAAGGACCTGGGAGGTTTGCGCGATACTTGCCGAAGCTGCTTCGGCTATCTCCCGTGCCCGTTGTGCCGCGTCTTCTGAAACCTGCTGCACACGCCCGGCCACTGTATCGGCCACCTGCGCAAAGGACGTGCCGGTCCCATCAATACGTTCCGCCAGCTCTCGAGCCAACGCATCGGCCCGATCCGATGCCTCACGTGACAATTCTTCGAGACGATCTGATGCGCGCGCCACAGCCTGCTCAAATCCCATTCCCACTTGGTTGGCATGCTGACCAAGCTCTTCACCGATGGTGCGCGCATTGGTCAGCGCCACTTCAGAAGCCGCAGTGACATCGCGTGCGATTTGTACCCCGGTCTCACCCAACGCGTTCTGAGCCGCAACTGTCTGCTGCTGCACCCTATCCACAACTTCCTGGGTGCGCGCGATAACCAGATCGGCGGCAACGCGAATATCCTGAGATGCAGATTCCCCAGCACCTGCGACACGCCCCACCGTGTTCTCCACGACGTCCTGAAAATTCGCTTCAATCACCTCAATCTGGCCGCGCATGGCGTCAATCAACTCACGCAGGGATGCCGCTGCACGCTCCGATGCGCCATCAATAGCCAACGCCTCATCCTGGCCAGTGCCCCTGATGTTTTCCAGATTGGCGTTGATGCGTGCTGCTGTCGCAGACAGTTCTTCAGCCTGCGCACGAAGCGTCTCACCGGAATCGATCGTACGGGCCCGCACAGCCTCGGCGGCCTGTTCCAGTTCAGCAACTTCAGCATCCAGCCCACCGCGCAATTCCGACAATTGCGCGCGCGCATTGTCCACCGCACCTTCAAGGGCAGCCGCGTAGGAGAGCAATCCATGACCAACTTCCGTCAAACCCGCCTGCGCGCGCCGGTGCGGATTTTCCATGCGCCAGATTTGCTGCTCGAGCACGGCGACATCGTAAGACATTTGTTGATCGCGGACCGTCCAGGCAGCCATCGCAAACAACACAGCCGGCGGGGCAAGCATGCCGGCGAGGATGCCGCCAATCTCATGCGGCAACAGGTCGGGGATCGTCTGCCAGCCCAGCACCCGATTGATGTACCAGACACTGAGGGCAATCCAGCCAATCGCGATCAGTGCCAGCAACCAAGTATGGTCGGCAGAATGCTGCGTGAAACCACCGGCGCATAGGCCTCGGTCTCATCAGCATATCGGCCCGTTTCGTCCGGCCATTCCCCCTCATGATCCGACATTGTCTCAGGCAGCCTCGCGACGACTTTGACGGATCATATTCAGAACCTCGCCCGCAGCGGATGGGATATTCGTACCCGGGCCATAAATGGCTGAAACCCCGTTGATCTTGAGAAACTCGTAATCCTTGGCCGGAATGACGCCGCCGCAAATCACGATAACGTCCTCAGCGCCCTCGGCCTTCAATCCGGCCACAAGCTGCGGCACCAGGGTCTTGTGACCCGCTGCCTGGGTCG
The DNA here is from genome assembly GCA_018666195.1 of Alphaproteobacteria bacterium. Lineage (GTDB taxonomy): Bacteria > Pseudomonadota > Alphaproteobacteria > UBA6615 > UBA6615 > JABJAG01. The sequence goes on along the minus strand of JABJAG010000232.1, from coordinate 3,185 downwards.
AAACACCGATCACATGAACATCGTTCTCGACAGCCTGTCGCGCGGCCTCTTCAGGAGTGGCAAACAACGGCCCGATATCCACATCAAATCCCAGATCCGCGAACGCTGTCGCGATCACCTTTGCCCCGCGATCATGTCCATCCTGGCCAAGCTTCACGACCAGCATGCGGGGGCGCCGCCCCTCTTCGTCCGCGAACTGGCCAATATCCTGAACGACCTTCTGGAACTCCTCATCATCTTCGTAGGCAGATGCATAAACCCCTGATATCGACTGTACCGTTGCCTGATGGCGCCCAAATATCTTTTCCATCGCGTCAGACATTTCCCCAACAGTTGCACGGACCCGCGCGGCATCTACGCAGGCGGCCAACAAATTGCCATCCCCGGTTTCCGCAACCTTTGTGATGTTCTCAAGCGCAGCACGACACGCTGCATCATCACGCGACACCCGGACATCGGCCAGACGCGCCAACTGAGATTCCCGCACCTTGGTGTTGTCGATATCTCGTACATCAATCTCGTCAATTTCGTCAGGAACGAACCGGTTGACCCCGACAATCACATCTTCTCCACGGTCTACCCGCGCCTGACGGCGCGCCGCGGCTTCTTCGATCCGCAGCTTCGGCATGCCGGACTCGACCGCTTTGGTCATACCGCCCAGTTCCTCGACTTCACCAATCAACCCGCGCGCTTCGACGATCAGGCTATTGGTCAGGCTCTCCAGATAATACGAACCGGCCAGGGGATCGACCACATTGGTGATCCCGGTTTCGTGCTGCAGGATCAACTGGGTGTTGCGCGCGATTCGTGAAGAAAACCGCGTCGGCAACGCTACAGCTTCATCAAATGAATTGGTATGCAGCGACTGGGTGCCGCCCAATGTCGCTGCCATCGCCTCCACCGTGGTGCGCACAATGTTGTTGTAGGGGTCTTGTTCGGTCAGCGACACGCCCGAAGTCTGACAATGGGTGCGCAGCATCAGAGAGCGCTCATCCTGCGGATCAAATTCGTCACGAAGCATATGTGCCCAGAGGAAACGCGCCGCGCGCAGCTTGGCAATTTCCATGAAGAAGTTCATGCCGATGCCGAAGAAAAAGGACAGGCGCGGGGCGAATGCATCCACGTCCATGCCGGTATCCCGAGCCACGCGCACATATTCGACGCCGTCCGCCAGCGTGAAAGCCAGCTCCTGTACCGCTGTCGCCCCGGCTTCCTGCATGTGATAGCCGGAGATCGAGATCGAGTTGAACCGCGGCATGTGTTCGGCAGTATAGCCAATGATATCGGCAACAATCCGCATCGAAGGTGCCGGAGGGTAGATATACGTATTGCGGACCATGAATTCCTTCAGAATGTCGTTCTGAATGGTCCCCGATAGCTTGTCCTGAGACACGCCCTGCTCTTCAGCAGCAATGATGTAGTTTGCAAGCACCGGCAACACGGCACCGTTCATGGTCATCGACACGCTCATTTCATCGAGCGGAATACCGTCGAACAGAATCTTGCTATCCTCGACGCTGTCGATGGCGACACCGGCCTTGCCCACATCCCCGACAACGCGCGGGTGGTCACTGTCATATCCGCGATGAGTTGCCAGATCGAAGGCAACCGACAGCCCACGCTGCCCCCCCTCAAGCGCTTTACGATAAAACGCATTGGATTCTTCTGCTGTTGAGAACCCGGCATACTGGCGCACGGTCCAGGGCCGTCCAGCATACATGGTCGCTTTCGGGCCGCCGACAAATGGCGGAAATCCCGGCAGGCTATCACCCCAGGATATTTCTTCGAGATCATCGGCTGTGTAGACAGCGCGGATATCAATACCTTCGGGCGTCCGCCACACCAGATCATCAGTCGTGCGGTCGCGCAGCTCCTTATCAGCGCGCGCGCGCCACTCATCCATACTGTGTTTGGGAAACTCAGCCATTCTGGGGCTCGCAAAACTCATCAACGGGAGAGCCAAAGTATAGTCGGTGAGCTTGGACGGGTCTATCGAGCCTCCGGTCCGTTCAACGACATCCGATAAAATGGCACAGAATCCGCAAAACCCCGCAATTCCGCACTTTCACGGGTCATCGGGGTATCGGCGATCAAAATTTGCACCGCCGGATCATCAGCCATCGCCTGGGACAGAATGATGTCAGCTCCCTGGCTTTGTCCTTCCAGCCGCGCGGCCATGTTCACGGTGGTTCCAAAATAGTCGAGACGGTCATTCAATGTGACCGCAATACACGGCCCTTCATGAACGCCGATCTTGATGGTCACTGGATCATCCGAACCGGCATCCTCGGCATGGCGCGCGTTGAATTCCGTAACGGCCTCCTGAATGTCGATTGCCGCAGCAAGACACAGCGCCGGATCGGCAAACGCGGCCATGACCGCATCCCCAATGGTTTTCACAACCGCACCATCATGCTTGCGTACAATCTCGGTCAACACCGCAAAATGATCACGCACCAGCGCATAAGCCCGGGCATCACCAATGGATTCGTACAGCGCTGTGGACCGTCGCAGATCGGTAAACATGAGTGCCACGCGCTGAATTGCCACCTCATCGCCGGGGCGCAGCACCTGTTCAGCGAAAAGATCGCGAAAGGCCTGTAACGCGGTTACCCGGTCAGCGGTCAGCGCATCACGCTCCCAGATCAGCTCCTCGACAACAAAAATACGGTCATGGCTTGCACCGTTGATTAGACGCAGTTTACCAGTCCCGGCTTGAACGCCAGATCGCACCTGTTCGTCGTCAAGCCGTATCTCCGGAAACCCGCCTCCGTCATACTCGATGTCAGCTTCAGGCCCCGCTTCCAGCGTTCGCAGACGATAGGGTGCTTCGGCGAAAATCGCATCGAGCTCTCTCGTCTCACCTGCCGGCACCGCGAGTTGTGCCACAACATGGGGCATGCTGCCCGGACCGAACATACAGTATTCGCCAAAGACGATAGGGCGAATGCCGGGCGCCGGCTGGAAACTCAGTTCGACATTGCGTGAAAACTCGCGCCCATAGTCGATATTACACGTACCGCAATGGGCCCCGGTCGGAAGTTCATCGAGGCCGGCAGACACAGATTTTGCGACACGACAACGCGGGCAGAGAATGTCCCAGCGCAGATCCAGCAATCCGACACGTGTTGCCTCGAGACAGGTCTCAATCACGTGACGGGGCTCTTCAGCCCAGCGTCGCGCCA
>JABJAG010000231.1 GCA_018666195.1 Alphaproteobacteria bacterium | reverse complement strand
GAAAGATGCATGCACGAGGCCCTGTGGGAGCAGAACAATTGACCAGCTACAAATACGTCGTGCGCGGCGCTGGTCAGGTTCGACCCTGAGTTGGGCGAAACGCGATGACAGATAGCATGCTCTTCTCCGGCCAGGCGGGGGCGTTTGCTCATCGCAACAGGCGCATTGGGTTGCTGGGCGGTTCGTTCAATCCCGCTCATGACGGACATCGCTATATCAGTGTTGAGGCGCTCAAGCGCCTTGATCTCGACGAAGTCTGGTGGCTGGTGTCGCCACAGAACCCGTTGAAGTCCGAGTCGGGCATGGCATCCTTCGCCCGCCGTCTTTCCCATGCACGCACGGTGGCACAGCATCCTCGTATTCACGTTTCGACGCTGGAAGCGGAAATGGGCACGCGATACACGGCGGATACATTGGAAATGCTGGGTTGGCGCTATCCGGCAGCGCGTTTCGTTTGGTTGATGGGCGCCGACAATCTGGGCCAGATTCCGCATTGGCTGGACTGGTCAAAAATATTTCACACGGTTCCCATTGCCGTCTTCGCCCGCGATTCCTATGATTCGATTGCATTGTCAGGGCGCGCTGCGCAGCGCTATCGGGCAGCACGTTATCCGGCAAGCGCGGCCAGGCTTCTTGCGGATGCAGCACCGCCTGCCTGGGTGTATTTGCGTATCAAGCCGCATCCGGCCGCTGCGACACGATTGCGTCAGGCGGGACAATGGCCTATCGAAGCGTAAATTCAACTCGGGTTACGGATATTCCCACCCGCAAAGGAGGCGCAGCTTGAAAGCGCGGATTTCGTCATAGCACGTCAGAGTAAGGCAACGCCGCGGCCAAGCGCGGCGCAGATTTTGGCCATTGTCGAGACATCACTCGATGAGGACAAAGCCGATGACATCAAAGTTATTTCCCTGGAGGGGAAGACCGATATTGCGGACTACATGGTGGTGGCCAGTGGCACATCATCTCGGCGCCTGGATTCGATTACTGAGCATCTCATCGAGCGGCTCAAGCAATCCGGCATCCGTGACTCCTATGCCGAAGGACGGCGTGGTGGCGAATGGGTTCTGGTCGATGCAGGTGATGTCATTGTTCATCTTTTCCGGCCCGAAGCACGAGAGCATTATGCGATCGAGAAGCTGTGGGAGGCGGAATTCGTCGAGCGCACTTCGCAGGATGCCGTAACGGCCTGAGACCGGTTCTTCGGCCTCGATAGGATAGGGGCCAATTAGAGGTGAGTATGCGGATTCAGGTAACCGCGGTTGGTCGTGCGCGTGCGGGACCCGAGACCGCGTTGTTCGAGCATTATTCCCAGCGAATCAATGTCTGGCCCTTCGAATTGCGCGAGGTCGAACTAAAACGCAATGTTCCTTCGGCAAAGCTGTCGAGTGCAGAAGGTGAATTGTTGCTCTCTGCTTTGCCGGACGGTGCTTTCGTGTTCGTCCTTGATGAGGTCGGGAAACAGCTTTCGAGCGAGGAATTCGCTGGCGTGTTGGGTGAATTGCAGGATGCTGGTCAGCGCGACGTCGTGTTTCTGATTGGCGGTGCAGATGGCCATGCTGCCCCGGTCCGGGATCGCGCGGACCGGAAAATTGCATTTGGCCGCAACACATGGCCGCACATGCTGGTGCGGGGTCTATTGGCGGAGCAGGTCTACCGTGCCCAGCAAATTCTGGCAGGACACCCATATCACCGCGCGTGACGCTGGTTCGCGCGACGAGAATCGGGCAAAACAGGCTCTCTGAACTTTAACCGCGTAAGAACGGATACCCGCGGATGAACCATCTGATTATTACACGCCACGGCCAAAGCCAGTGGAACCTCGAAAATCGGTTTACAGGCTGGGAAGACGTCGATCTGACCGATGCAGGTGAGGCGGAAGCCAAACACGCTGGCGAGTTGATCAAGGACTTCCATATTGATGCGGTCTATTCCTCTACCCTCAAGCGCGCGATCCGCACGGTTGAGATGGCGCTGGATTCAGCAGCGGCTTTGGGGGGCGATTTTGATCATCTGCGTTCCGGTGATAGCTGGAACGTGACCAAGCATGATGACCTGCGCGAACGCCACTATGGTGATTTGGTTGGCCTGAACAAGGCAGAGACGGCCGAGAAGTATGGCGAAGAGCAGGTTCATCTCTGGCGTCGTGGTTTTGAAGTACAGCCACCGAATGGTGAAAGCCTTGCTGACGTCGTTGTGCGGGTTCGTCCCTATTATGAGAGCGCGATCGAGCCGTTGGTGGCCGCTGGCAAGAATGTACTCGTGTCGGCTCATGGCAATAGCCTGCGGGCGTTGCTTTTAATTCTGGGAGAATACACTGCCGAGGAAATTACCAGTGTCGAACTTCCGACGGGGCGACCATTGGTTTTCGATTTTGAAAATGGCGTCAAGCAGAAGAGCTACTATCTCGGCGAGTAGCGCCCGGCTGGTGAGCGTGGCCGCATTTGCTGCGGCCATGTGGGTCGTCGCGCCTGTGCTGGTATACGCACAGGATAATGGCGCGAACCCGACCCAGGAACGCTTACAGAACGTACGCAAGACTCTGGAGCGGGATACGAAGACCGCCGAAGCCTTGGCGCGGGACGCCCGAAAACAGGCAAGCGAACTTTCTGAACTGCGCACGAAGATGCGCGTGGCGGCCCAGGCCGTCCAGACTCACGAAGCCGCCCTGGATTCCTTGGAGACAGAGCTGACTGTTCTGGAAGGCGAAGCGGCGCGTAAACAGGTGCAACTAGAAGCGCGCCGATCGGATTTGGGGAGTACGCTGGCAGCATTGCAACGCATGGCATTACGTCCGACGGCTGCATTGCTGGTCAGCCCGGGGGACCCGAATGATGTTGTGCGAAGTGGTTTACTCTTGCGCACCGCGGTTCCCGAGATCGAACGGCAGGCGCGACTTCTGCGCGCGGACATTGATACGCTAACAGGATTGCAGGTTCGTATTCGAAACCGCAAAGACGAGTTGCAGACAGCGGCAGTAGACCTGAAGCGGGAACGTTTGCGGCTCAAAGCCCTCTCCGATGCAAAGAATAAGGTTCTGACGCAAACCAAAGGTGCGCAGGCTTCGGCAGAGAAACGGGTTGCCGGACTGCGTGCAGAAGCGCGCACGCTCGAGGAATTGCTGTCAAATTTGCGTGACAGCACGGCATCCGCGGTGCCGCAACCACGCCCCAATTCGCAACGCCCGCAGCAAAACCTTGTAACACCGACACTCGAACCGTCGGGCCCGTCCATCGCTTCAGCACGTGGACAGCTCTCGTTACCCGCGCAGGGTACCGTTGTTCGTCGGTTTGGCACGCGCACGGAGGCTGGCGTCTCAGCGACAGGTGTGACATGGAAAACACGTGCAGAAGCCTCAGTGGTTGCTCCGTGGGATGGCAGAATTGTGTTCGCGGGCCCTTTTCGCCGGTTCGGGCAAATCTTGATCATCGATCATGGCGAGGGATATCATTCACTGATTGCTGGTCTGGGACAGATCGATGCGCAAATGGATCAATGGGTCCTTGCGGGTGAACCTGTCGGAACGACTGGTACTGGCGCTGATGCCAAAAGCGGGGGGCGGGCTTCTCAGGCCCAAAGCCGATCTGATGGCGCGAGGCTCTATGTTGAGCTCCGTCGCGACGGTCAACCAATTAACCCGCTGCCCTGGTTGGCAGCGCAAACGAACAGGACACAAGGCTGATGCGTAAATTTCTTTCCGTGGTCGCGGTTTCGACCATGCTCGCTGTCGTACCGGCCGCTGCGATTGCCGCCGAATCTGACGAAGAGACCTTTCGTCAACTCGAACTCTTCGGAGACATCTTCGAGCGTGTGCGCGCGCAGTATGTGGATGAGGCTGAAGACAAGGACCTGATCGAGGCTGCCATCAACGGCATGCTGCATTCGCTGGACCCCCATTCAAGCTATCTGAATGAAGAGAGCTTCCGGGACATGCAGGTGCAGACCCGGGGTGAGTTTGGGGGATTGGGTATCGAAGTCACAATGGAGCAGGGCTTCGTGCGCGTTGTCTCCCCGATTGACGAAACCCCGGCTGCCCGTGCGGGCCTGGAGGCAGGCGATTTTATCACGCATCTGGATGGTGAAACTGTTCTGGGTCTTTCCCTCTCGGATGCTGTCGACAAAATGCGTGGCCGGGTGGGATCCGATATTGAACTGACCATACGCCGTGAGGGCGTGGAATCGTTTGATGTTACGGTCACGCGCGATGTGGTGCGCATTCGCTCCGTACGCAACCGGATTGAAGGCAAAGCCGGTTACATTCGGGTGACGACGTTTAATGAGCAGACGATGGAGGGTGTCGAATCGTCCATGAAGAAGCTCAAGGAAGAACTTGGCGATGAAATGATTGGCGTTGTCCTTGATCTGCGCCGCAATCCGGGTGGATTGCTCGACCAGGCCGTGAAAGTATCCGACGCTTTTCTCGACCGTGGCGAGATTGTTTCAACCCGCGGCCGGGAATCCGATGATGCGCAGCGGTTCAATGCGAAAAAGGGTGATCTGGCGGAAGGTCTGCCGATGGTCGTGTTGATCAATCGTGGATCGGCTTCGGCCTCGGAGATCGTTGCGGGTGCCTTGCAGGATCACAAGCGAGCCGTGATCATGGGAACCGAAAGCTTTGGCAAGGGATCCGTTCAGACAATCATGCCGATTGCGGGCCATGGTGCTCTACGTTTGACAACAGCGGCATATTTTACCCCGAGCGGTCGATCGATTCAGAAGACTGGTATTGCACCGGATATCCTCGTTGAGCAGGCTCAAATTCAGGAGGCGGCAGCGACATCCGGGGTGCGGGAACGGGATTTGCGAAATGCGCGTGACAACGAAGGCACGGAGCAACCTGATTCCGAGACGGAAGCTGTTGCGGAAACGACGGCACCGCAGGATTATCAGCTGACACGCGCTCTTGATCTTCTCAAGGGGATCGCAACTTTTAACCAACGGGCCACCAACTGACCGTTAAGGTGTTTCCGCTACGTTCGGCGCCATGAGCGATAAGAATTCGGACCAGCCCTCAAGATTGAGCAGCGTGGCCATCCTGCCCTGGATGGTCGCGCTTGTTCTGTTTCTTGTGCTGGCGGGGTCCGTAACGATGCTCGGCCTTGGTTTGACGGCTGATCGACCGGCGGAGCCGAACCCGGAAATGGCACAGGATGAGCAGCCTGCCATGGCTGAAGCACCTGCCGCGGAGAATGAGGAACCCAGGCCGGCTGCTCAGGAGGTAGCTGAATCTCACGCAGACGTGGAAGCTGAGCCACCATTGGTGTCACCAGTGGTGACACCGACACCGCCTGTCGACGAGCCTGCAATGCCTGTTACAGAGCCGCAGGAGCCTGTGGAAGCACTTGAACCCCAATCGGTGCAATTGAATGAACCCCCTGTGGCAGAAGCTGTCACAGAGGCTCCACAACCGGCGGCGACATCATCTAAGGCTGGTGATGTCGTGGAAACTGAGGTTGCCACGGCACCTTCGCCTCCCGCTGTTCCTGAGGTCGTCACGCGCCCCTCAGGTGTATCTCCGAATGCGCTGCCACCGGCACCGGATCCAGGACTGGTAGAGACATCACCGCTAGGTCCGTTGCCGCGTATCGGACTGGATGGTCGCGAACCCTGGAAGGTTTATGCGCGACCGCATAACAATGGTGACGAGCGTCCCAAGGTCGCGATCATTCTGAGCGGTCTGGGCCTGTCGAGTGCAGCAACGGAAGCCGCAATCCAGGACCTGCCGAGCGAAGTGACTTTGGCTTACCAACCTTTTGCGGACAACATCCAGCAATGGATACGCCTGTCACGTGCGGCAGGGCACGAAGTGTTGCTGAATTTGCCGATGGAGCCTGTTGATTTCCCGGCAAATGACCCGGGGCCACGCGCTTTGTTTGTCACGCTCTCCCCGGAAGAAAATCAGGACCGGATGCGCTGGGCGCTCTCGCGTGTCTCGGGCTATGTGGGGGTCGTCAATCATATGGGGTCGCGCTTTACGACGTCTCAGGAATCGATGCAGCCGATCCTTGCCGAGTTGAAAGCACGCGGCTTGCTCTTTGTCGATGCGCGGTCCGCGGCACGCAGTGTGGCGACCAGCCTGGCCACCCAAATGGAAGTGCCTCGTGCCATCAACGATCGTTTTCTCGACAATCGGGAGGTTTCCCGGGCCACCGTCGATGCGCGTCTGGCGGAAGTCGAACGCATTGCACAGGATGCCGGGGTTTCGATCGCTATCGGACAGGCGTTTCCTGTGACGATTGAGCGGATCCGGGAATGGGCCGCCACGCTGGATCGTAAGGGCATCGCACTGGTGCCGATCTCGGCGGTTGTAGACAGGCAATCCGACCGATGAGCGATCTCTTTGCGGGGGAGGGAGATTCAGCCCGCTATCGCAGATGTGCGGGCGTGTACCTTTTGAACCCGGATGGGAGAGTCTGGGTCGGGGAACGCAACGATGCGCCGGGTGCCTGGCAAATGCCTCAGGGTGGTATCGATGATGGCGAAGCTCCGCAGGCCGCGGCCTTGCGAGAACTCGAAGAGGAAACGGGGACCGCAAATGTCGAATTTCTCGCCGAAGCGCCGCACTGGCTGAAATACGATCTGCCTGCTGATCTGCAACGTTGCGCCTGGAAGGGCAGATGGAACGGACAGATGCAGAAGTGGTTTGCGTATCGCTTTGACGGTTCGGATTTAGAAATAGACGTTCTGGGTGTGGCAAAGCCTGAGTTTGAACGCTGGAAATGGGTGAGGCCTGATCAATTGCCGGAGCTGATTGTTCCGTTCAAGCGCCCAATCTATGAGGCGGTTGTTGAGGTGTTTCGACCGTTGGGTGAGGGATCTGCTCAACCCTAAGCCGACAGAAGCTTAGACCGTGGCTTCGGTGTTTCGGCCAATCCGCAGGTTGAGGAACCAGACCGCGCCGCGGGCGATCCAATTGGACACGCGGCTATGCGGGGCAAACCCGATCGCCTTGAAGATCAGGGTGACCGCGCGCTCCACATGACGTATCTCGTAAAAACCGTAGGCTCGCGACATGTAGGCGCGGATACAACGTTTGCGATTATAGGGCTCACCGGTGTTGTTGGCGGCGTGATAGGCATAGGCGAGTTCGTCATCCTCACTCTCACCAATCCGTCCCAGACCAATCCACAGACGCTTCAGTTTTCCGAGATTCTCGATGTCCCGGTAACGCTCCATATGCGTGTAGAAAAGTTTGTAGTGGCGGATTTCGTCCTGAGCGATCTTCTCGCAGATCGCGCGTAGAACGGGTTCGTCACTCGCTTCGCGCAGGGCGGAATAGTAGGAGGAGGTGCCGACCTCCACCATGCAGCGGGCCACGAGCTCACCGCATCTTGTGCCGCGCACTGAATTATCAGCGCCCACCGGCAATTTGATCTTGTCTGCAAACTCGGCGAAGCGATTTTCGAAGTCAAAATCCGGATCAGCGATCTGTGCCCAGCGAGCCAGGGCGCTGCCGTGCTGGACTTCTTCGAAGGCCCAGCGTTGTGCGGCCTCCTGGAATTGGGGGTCATCTCCAAAAACGCTGCAGAGATACTCGGCATAGATGCCGCCATTGTACTCGACCATGGCGGCGGCTTTGACGATGCGCAGCATGTCAGGGTCGACCTTTGTCGGGTCGAAGCGGTCCCACGGAATATCGTCCAGGGTCCAGTATTTGTTGCGGTATTCTGTCATGGCGCTTCTATCAACGAAAACCGTCTGCGTCCGTTGCGGTTCACACCATTATATATAGTTCGCCGTCACCTGAGATCAAAACCCGGTGTTGACAGAGCAAAAAATTCTAACCAATTGATTTATTGGTAAGTTTGGCTGTCCAGGGACGTCAGTTTTGCACGTGCCGATTCGGCTCGTTGCTCAGCCAGCGCGCGTTCGGTGGCATTCTCACCGGCATCAGAGATGTCTTCGTTGGCTGTCTGGAGGTCTTTTTCCACCTGCTCACGATCAAGCTCGTCGAGCGGAACCGCTTCTTCAGCCAAAACGGTACACCGGTCGGCTGTGACTTCGGCAAACCCGCCGGCCACGAAGATGCGGGTCTTGACCGATCCGCCTTCGAAAATATGGATCACACCAGGGCGTACGGTCGAGATCACAGGTGTGTGGCCCGGCAGGACACCGAAGTCGCCTTCGGCGCCGGGCACCACAACCATCTCGACTTCTTCCGAGAGAAGAAGCTTCTCTGGTGAGACCAGTTCGAACTGAACCGCGTTATCAGCCACGCGATATCTCCCGCTAAGCCGCTTCAGCGGCCATTGATTGTGCCTTCTCGACAGCTTCTTCGATGGTGCCAACCATGTAGAAGGCCGATTCCGGCAGGTCGTCATGCTCACCGTCAACGATCTGCTTGAAGCCCTTGATCGTATCTTCGAGGTTCACAAACTTGCCAGGGGAGCCGGTGAAGACTTCCGCAACATGGAAGGGCTGGGACAGGAAGCGCTGCAATTTACGTGCGCGTGTCACAGTCAGCTTGTCTTCTTCCGAAAGCTCGTCCATGCCGAGAATGGCAATGATTTCCTGCAGGCTCTTGTAGCTTTGCAGAGTCTCCTGAACGGTACGGGCGACCTGATAATGCTCGTCACCAATGATCCGGGCATCAAGAATACGACTGGTTGAATCGAGCGGATCCACAGCCGGATAAATCCCGATTTCCGCGATCTGGCGCGAGAGCACCGTCGTGGCATCCAGATGCGAGAAGGCCGTTGCCGGTGCCGGATCGGTCAAATCATCCGCGGGCACGTAAATCGCCTGAACCGAGGTGATCGAACCCTTGTTGGTCGATGTGATGCGCTCCTGCAGGGTGCCCAGATCGGTACCCAGGGTCGGCTGATAGCCCACCGCAGAAGGAATACGACCAAGCAGCGCGGACACTTCAGCGCCGGCCTGTGTGAAGCGGAAGATGTTGTCGACGAAGAACAGCACGTCCTGGCCTTCTTCATCACGGAAATACTCGGCCATGGTCAGGCCGGACAGGGCAACACGTGCGCGCGCTCCTGGCGGCTCGTTCATCTGGCCATAAACCAGTGCCGCTTTGGAATCACCGTCAGGCTGGATCACGCCGGAATCCATCATCTCGTGATAGAGATCGTTGCCCTCTCGGGTACGTTCGCCAACACCCGCAAACACCGAGTAGCCGCCATGGCCCTTCGCGATGTTGTTGATGAGTTCCATGATCAGCACGGTCTTGCCCACGCCGGCGCCGCCGAACAGGCCAATCTTGCCGCCTTTGGCATAGGGGGTCAGAAGGTCGACGACCTTGATGCCCGTAACCAGCTGTTCGGTCTCGGTTGCCTGATCCACGAAGTCGGGGGCTTCACGATGAATTTCCGACATTGCGGTGGCGTTGATCGGGCCGCGTTCATCGATCGGCTCGCCGATCACGTTGATGATACGTCCGAGCACTTCCGGGCCAACCGGTACGGTGATCGCCGACCCGGTATCGACCACTTCCTGTCCGCGAACCAGACCTTCGGTCGTGTCCATGGCAATGGTGCGAACGGTGTTTTCACCAAGGTGCTGGGCGACTTCGAGAACCAGGCGGTTGCCGTGGTTTTCTGTCTCCAGCGCATTCAGGATGGCGGGCAGATCGCCGTCGAACTGGACGTCGATAACGGCTCCGAGTACCTGGGTGATTTTGCCGACAAGGTTCTTTGACATGTTGTGCTCCTCGCTCGTTGGGAGTCGAGTGGTCTAAAGCGCTTCCGCGCCGGAGATGATCTCGATGAGTTCGGTTGTGATGGCTGCCTGACGCGTCCGGTTGTATTCGGTCGAAAGTCGATCGATCATATCACCGGCATTGCGTGTGGCGTTGTCCATCGCGGTCATGCGTGCACCCTGTTCGGATGCAAAGGATTCGATCATGGTGCGGAACACCTGGACCGACAGATTGCGCGGCAGTAGGTCTGCCAGAATTTCCTGTTCGTCGGGTTCGTAATCATAGACGGCGCCGGAATCCAGAGCAGATGCCTGATCTTCGGTGTCGTCATTTGACCCCTCTTCCGGTTCAGGAAGAGCGAAGGGAATGAGCTGCTGCGGCGTGACATCCTGTGTCAGTGCCGAGACGAATTTATTGTAAACGATGGTGCAGACATCACACTCACCGGCCTCGAACATGTCGCGAGCGCGCTGCGCAATTTCGGCTGCCGTTTCAAAACGCGGCGAGGGGCGTGCGGTATCTTCGAGCGTGTCGATGATGATGTCGCCGAACTCGCGACGCAGAATACCGCGTCCCTTGCGCCCTACGATAAGGAGTTTGACCTCTTTACCGGCGGCCCGAAGTTCAAGAATGTGTTTGCGCGTCCAGCGGCCGATTGAACCATTGAAACCGCCACACAGGCCACGATCCGTGGTCATGACAATGAGCAGATGCACATCATCTTTCCCGCTGCCGGCCAACAAAGGTGGTGCCGTGCCAGCTGTGACAGCGCTTTGCGCCAATGATCCCAGCATCCGCTCCATGCGCTCGGCATAGGGCCGG
>JABJAG010000230.1 GCA_018666195.1 Alphaproteobacteria bacterium | reverse complement strand
GCATCCTTCTCCACATGCTTGCGGTATTCATCCAGGGTCGTCGCGCCGACACAGTGAAGTTCGCCTCGCGCCAAAGCAGGTTTGAGCATATTGGAAGCATCCATCGACCCTTCGGCCGCACCAGCGCCAACAATGGTGTGCATTTCATCGATGAACAGCACCACCTCGCCGGCCGCAGAACTCACCTCCTCGAGAACAGCTTTCAGTCGCTCCTCGAATTCACCACGGAATTTTGCACCGGCAATCAATGTGCCCATATCCAGCGACAGAAGCCGCTTATCACGCAGGCTCTCCGGCACATCGCCATTGACGATGCGCAGAGCAAGCCCTTCGACGATGGCTGTCTTGCCCACACCAGGCTCACCAATCAGCACAGGGTTGTTCTTCGTCCGTCGGGACAGCACCTGGATTGTGCGGCGAATTTCTTCATCCCGTCCAATGACCGGGTCAAGCTTGCCATCGCGCGCTGCCTCGGTCAGGTCGCGGGTGTATTTCTGCAGGGCTTCATATGCATTCTCAGCCGTCGCGGAATCCGCCGTCCGACCCTTGCGGATCGCATTGATCGCCTCGTTCAGGGATTGCGGGGTCAAACCAGCATCAGCCAAAATTTTGCCGACATCGGAATCCTTGGCCAAAACAAGCGCGAGGAACATCCGTTCCACCGTGACAAAGCTGTCACCGGCCTTCTTGGCGACATCCTGGGCAGAACTCAGAACCTTCCCGGTCTCGGGATCCAGATAGACACTGCTCGCACCACTGCCTTCGACTTTCGGAACTTTTCCGAGCGCAAGGTCAACAGCCTGCTCAGCCTGGCGAGCATCCCCGCCAGCCGTACGCATCAAATTGGCGCACAGTCCCTCCTCGTCATCGAGAAGAACCTTCAGCAAATGTGCAGGTGTAAGTCGTTGATGGGATTCACGTTGCGCCAGATCCTGGGCGACTTGCACGAATCCCCGTGCACGTTCTGTGAAATCTTCAAAGTTCATCGAACCCTCCGTCAAGAAACCCCCTCATTCGAGGCAGGCTGTAACCGTGGACCCAAGTTCGGCATCCACATCAAAGGACAGAAATTCTTCTCCCACCCAAGCTTCGATATCGAGAACGCAATATCAACAGCCTCCCGGCACGGGCGAATCATCTCTCCCCAGATATGGTGTTGCCCATCCGCAACACAAGATGTCCCGCTGAATTTCATGCGGAGATCGTGCATCGACCATGACCGCAAATGTGACAGACATTTATCGCTATCCGGTTAAAGGGCTATCCGGCGAATCCTTGCCCCTTGTAGAGATCTATCCCAGTCAGACAATCGCCGGAGACCGCATGTTTGCGCTCGGACGACCCGGATTTCAGTTCGACACACAAAACCCCATCTGGATGCCGAAGACCAATTTTCTGGCTCTGGTGCGTGATGCCCGACTGGCCGAGCTCGCAACGCGGTATGACGATTCCACTTCGGTTTTGACTGTATCGCGCGCTTCAGAATTGCTGCTCAGCGCCGATCTATCTCAGGCTTCAGAACGATCTGCACTGGAGGCCTTTTTCGAGAAATTCCTGTCTAACGAAATTTCCGGGCCACCAACCCTGCTCAAGGCAGACGGACACAGCTTCTCAGACCTCGACGACAAGGTTCTCTCACTCATCAATCTCGCAAGCGTGCAGGCCGTAGCGGCAAAAACCGGCAAGGACGTCGACCCGATACGTTTTCGCGGCAACATCTACTTTGATGGCGCACCAGCCTGGTCAGAACATGAATGGGTCGGGCGAGAAATGACCATCGGAAACAGTCGCTTGGAAGTCATCAAACGCACCCGGCGTTGTGGCGCAACGAACGTCAATCCGGACAGCGCGCTACGCGATATGAATATACCTGCGACACTGCAGAAAACCTGGGGCCATTCAGACCTCGGGATTTACGTGCGCGTAACCCATGGCGGAGAAATCTGCGCCGGTGATTCAATTCATATCGAAAACTAAACTACCGCACAGGGTAGTAGAATGCCGTCAGGCTGGCGAAGCTTCCGCCTCATCATCCGCAGTCTGCTCAGCCGCAGAAGCGTCACTCTGATCCGCATCGTCTGCCTTGCGTGGACGACGTCGGCGGCCATTCGAACGCGAACCTTTGCCACTTGGCTTCAGGGAATCAGGCAGTGAATCCGCATCTGATTCAACGTTCTCAGCTGCCGCTTCAGCTGCTTCCGCAGGGCGTGATGCTTCCACGACTTCTGCTTCAGCACCGGTGTTGCCACCATCTGCGCCATCCGACTGAGAATCTTCGGCACCGTTGCGCGGCTCAGGCTTCGGACCATTGACGATCATCAAGCGATAGTAGTGCTCGGCATGTTGCAGAAAATTCTCTGCACCCACGCGATCACCGCCTGACGCCGCATCACGGGCCAGTTGCTGATATTTCTCGTAGATCTGCGAAGCGTTCCCGCGCACACGCGCGCCGGGGCCGTTGCTGTCGAAGGTCTGGTTGCGGGTATTGCCGGACTTACGTCCACCGCGGCCCCGTGACCGCCTGTTATTTGCATTGTTTGGTCGCATTGCTTCCGTCGATCAGATTACTGATTACGGTTATCGCCCATCCGAACACATCGATCCCATTCTGGGACCGCACGCTTTTCGAAGATTGTCGTCCTCGAGGACAACGCTTCAAAACTCGGATCCGGGAGTCCAGAAATTACGCAGAAGGCTTAAGGGATTGTGATCGCCACAAGCGGCGTGCGCTAAATCTGACACGCGCACCCTAGGCGGGCCGCAAGTGTTTTCCAAGCATTTTTTTCACCGCATTTCAGACTGTTTATGCCCGCGCGAAAACCAACACACGCGCGGTACCCGAAAGATCATGGCAGACGTCCCGCGGCGCGAGACCTGCACGGCGTGCAGTCTC
>JABJAG010000229.1 GCA_018666195.1 Alphaproteobacteria bacterium | reverse complement strand
CAAGTCTTGAGGCGGAACACCCGCCACGACAGCTGTTTTATCGTTGGGGGAATGACATGGATTTTGAACTGAGTGCGCGCTGCAAGGAGATGAGAGCCGAGCTTCTGTCCTTCATGGATGAGTTTATCTACCCGAATGAAGTGACATTCGAGGAACAGCTCAACACGCAGGGCACGCGCTGGCAGACGCCCCAGATCATGGAGGACCTGAAGGTCGAAGCCCGCAAGCGGGATTTGTGGAACCTGTTTCTGCCCGATGACCATCATGGCGCAGGTCTGACCAACGCGGAATATGCTCCGTTGTGCGAAATCATGGGCCGGGTCGATTGGGCTCCGGAGGTGTTTAACTGCAATGCGCCGGACACCGGCAACATGGAGGTGTTGCACATGTATGGCACCTCGGCTCAGCAAGAGGCTTGGTTGACACCATTGTTGAATGGGGAAATTCGATCCGCCTTCGCCATGACAGAGCCGGACGTGGCGTCCTCGGATGCCACCAATGTGGAATGTGCGATCATCCGCGATGGCGATGAATATGTGATCAATGGACGCAAGTGGTGGATTTCGAATGCGGGCAACCCGCGCTGTCAGATCATGATCGTCATGGGAAAAACTGATCCGACCGCCGACCGGCACAAGCAGCAATCTCAAATTCTGGTACCACGTGAGACGCCGGGTCTGACGGTCAAGCGCACCTTAAATGTGATGGGCTACGACGATGCCCCTCATGGGCATGCGGAAGTCATCTTTGAGAATGTACGCGTGCCGGTGGAAAATCTGATTTTGGGCGAAGGGCGCGGTTTTGAAGTTGCCCAGGGTCGTTTGGGGCCGGGGCGTATCCATCATTGCATGCGGGTGATTGGCGTGGCCGAACGTGCGTTGGAAGCGATGTGCAAACGGGCCACCGAACGAGAGACATGGGGCAAACTGCTGGCCGAACGGGGTATCACCGAAGAACGGATTGCCCAGTCGCGGATCGAAATTGAAATGTGTCGCCTGTTGGTCATGAAGGCCGCCTGGATGATCGATGCGGTGGGTACCAAAGAAGCTCGTCAGGAGATTGCAATGATCAAGGTCGCGGCGCCCAATATGGCCCTTGGCGTTATTGATCGGGCCCTGCAGCTCCATGGCGGTGGCGGTATGTCGGATGATTTCCCGCTGGCGGCGATGTATGCACGGACCCGTGCCATGCGCTTGTTTGATGGACCCGATGAGGTTCATCGTCGTCAGATTGCACGCCTTGAATTGCGCCGTCAGGTCGATGACTGGCCGCGCAATCGTGGCGTGGCCTAGGCCATGGTCTGGCGCCAGTTCAAGGTTGTTCTCATCCTACCGGGCAGCGTTCTGGTGCTGGTACCTGCCGTGATCCTCTGGTTTACGTCGAATACGGATTTTGCGGCACGCTATCTCGGCCCTGTTGATCCGGGGTTCTGGGTGGGCGCGATCTGTGGTGTGATTGGTCTGGGGTTTGCGCTGTGGACGGTGCGTTTGTTCGTTGTCCGGGGTGGGGGTACCCCGGCACCATGGGACCCGCCACAGCAGTTGGTGATCCGAGGCCCTTACCGGCATGTGCGCAACCCGATGATTTACAGTGTCTATATGATGTTGCTTGCCGAATCCCTGATGCTGAACGCCTTGTCCATCGCGATCTGGCTGGCGGTCTTTTTCCTGCTGAATGCCGTCTACATTCCCCGGTCTGAGGAGAAGGCGCTGGAGGCGCGGTTCGGCGAGACCTATCTGCGGTACAAAGCCAACGTGCCACGCTGGTTACCCAATCCATTTCCATGGAATCCGGACGAAGCGGGAGACAATGCATGATTGCTGTCATTTTTGAAGTGTGGCCTGCCGAGGGCCGCAAGGATGACTATCTGAACATCGCACATGAGCTGCGTTCCGAGCTGGACAAGATTGATGGTTTTATTTCTGTCGAGCGGTTTGAGAGCATCTATGAGCCCGGCAAATATCTTGCCTTGTCGTTCTTCGAGAACGAGGAGGCGGTGCAGGCGTGGCGCGAACATGCCGAGCATCGGATTGCGCAGGCCAAGGGGCGGGGAGGTATCTTTGCCAATTACCGCCTGCGCGTCGCTGAGGTAATGCGGGACTATGGCCCGGACGACCGCGTGCAGGCGCCGAATAAGAGTTAGAACGAATTGTCATGTGTGGCGCGTGTGATTTCGGGCATGATTGAGGGGCGCTGTTGGAACTGGCGACGACTGCCTAGGAAGCTATCAGTCTGCGGTGTAGTCGCGGATCGCTTCATCGGTGAATGTCATGCCATGGCCGGGCCGATCCGGGGGCGCCATGTGTCCGTCGACAATTTCCGGTCCGATCTCCCACAGATTGTCAGGTGATCCCGCCAGCACTTCTACCAGCGACGCATTCGGGATGGCCGCCAGCACAGAAATGGACAGTTCCGGCACCAGATGT
>JABJAG010000228.1 GCA_018666195.1 Alphaproteobacteria bacterium | reverse complement strand
TTTTCACTCACGGGCGGCACCGAACTTTTCCTGAACAACCGGGTTTACACCGGCACGAAACAATACGGGTTTCTTCTGGAGTGTGAGACATTCGGTGATCCGATCACCTGCCGCGAGGACCGGTTTTGGAAGGGCCTCTACAACACGGCGATCTTCATCGTTTTCCAGGTCACGTTTCTGGTGTTGTTCTCGCTCATCACCGCGCTGGTCTTGAATCGCAAGATTCGTGCTAGGGGCTTTTTCCGGGCGGTATTTTTTTTCCCTGTTCTGCTGTCACCGGTTGTTGTGGCGCTGATCTGGAAGTGGGTATTGCTGCGCGATGGCATCCTGAACGCGTTTTTGGTTTCAGTAGGGATGGACAAAATCCTGTTTTTCGTCAGCCCAGAATGGTCGATGTTTTGGGCAGTATTTGTGTCGATCTGGGCGCATATGGGGTTTTATATGCTGATCCTGTTGGCCGGGCTGCAAGCGATACAGCCCGAACTTTACGAGGCCGCTGAAATGGACGGCACCTCAAAGGAACGGGTTTTTTGGCGCATTACACTGCCACTATTGTGGCCCAACCTTCTGGTTGTGGTGGTGCTAGCGTTGATCAAAGGCGTGCAGATTTTTGACGAGGTCTTCGTACTAACCGGAGGCGGGCCGGGCACGGCGACGCAGTTCATCGTTCAATACATCTACAATACTGGGTTTACCGAACAGGTGCAAAACTTCGGCTTGGCGTCGGCGGCCTCCGTCGTGCTTGGCGTGGTGTTGTTCGTTTTGACGATGATCCAGCTGGCAGTAACGCGGGTGCGCGACAATGGCTGAATCGACAGGATCCACATGGTCAATTGCGACAGTGGTCACCGCCCGGCGTGGCCAAAACGGATTGCATTGGAGCGACGTCTTCTCCTACATTTACCTGCTGTTCGGTGTTCTGCTGATGTTTGGCCCGGTAATCTGGCTTGTGATGTCTTCTTTCAAGACGCCCGCTGGGTTGATCGAATTTCCGCCGACGTTCCTTCCGCTCGGTCAGATTGAGGTTGAGGTTGAGGGTTACGACAAGCCCTTGCTGTTGTTTGATGTCGCGATGGAGGATGGGTCCACCAAACAACTGGCTCAGGTACGTCGGATTGGCATCGTCAGCCAGATGGTTGACCCCGAAAACCCGGCCGAGATATTCAAGGTTCCCATCGATCAGCGCACCAAAGTGCGGGAGTTTCGTCTGGCAACAGAAAACTATATCAATCCGCTTGAACGCTTCAATTTCCTGGGTTTCTTGAAAAACTCGGTGATAGTTACGGTCATTGCGACGCTAGTGACCCTACTGATCAACTCGATGGCGGCCTATGGCCTTAGCATTTACGAATTTCGCGGGCGCAATGCGATCATGTTGTTCGTGATCGGCACCCTGATGATCCCGATCACGGTCATTTTGGTGCCTGTCTATCTGGTTGTGACGCAACTGGGAATGATCAACTCGCTTTGGGCAGTGATTCTGCCCGGCGCGGCAACACCCACGGGCGTGTTCCTATTGCGCCAGTACATGTTGACGATCCCCAAGGATTTGATCGAGGCTGCCCGGATGGACAATGCTTCGGAATGGGTGATCTATTCGAAAGTGGTTGTGCCGCTTGCGATGCCTGCCATAGCTGTTTTGGCAATCTTCTCGATCATGTGGCGCTGGAACGAATTTCTGTGGCCCTTAATCGTTCTGAACCGGTCAGAGGTCTACACGTTGCAGGTTGGGCTGAACGCCTTCCAGGGTGAGCTGGACGTACAGTGGCATTACATTTTAGCGATGACCGTTGTTACCCTGATCCCGGTGGTTGTGGTTTTCGCCTTCCTGCAAAAATTTATCACCACCGGTATCGCAAGTTCAGGAATGAAATGACAGACAAACTGATATTTATGGACCCGTTTCCGCGTAACGAAGCGATGGTTTATACTCCGGGCTGCGCCGCTGCTTTGGCGCAAATGGGCCAGGTTGTGGCGCATTGGGGATCGCGTGCGCCCGATGATCTGGTCGAGGCGCATCTGGCCGATATGACCATTCTGGTCGGTCAGACCGCGATGCCGAAACAGCGGCTGGACCGCGCGCCCAAACTGCGCGCGATCCTGAACGTGAAGGCCAACTGGGAAGACAACGTCGACTATGCCGAATGCCACGCCCGCGGCATCCAAGTGTTGTCTGCCGCGCCTGCTATGGCGCCCGCCGTGGCCGAGTTTTGCCTTACCCAGGCGATCACTTTGTTGCGCAGATTGCATCTGGCCGATCCCGTGTTCCGGGCGGGCGGCGAAGCTTATGGGATTGGCGGCAACGACCGCGCGAAAAGCCTGTTCGGCGCTGATGTCGCGATGATCGGTTATGGCAATCTGGGTCGCGCTCTGGCCCCGCTGCTGCGGCCATTCGGCGTGCGGTTGATGGTGCATGACCCGTGGCTGTCAGACGGTTATCTGCGGACCGAGGGGGTGGAACCGGTTGCGCTTGAAACGGCGCTCAGCGGCTCAGACGTATTGTTTCTTCTGGCGGGAGTGACGTCGGATAACGAGGGTTTTCTGGGCCGTCCCCTGCTGGAAACCATCCGCGCCGATGCAACCGTGGTGCTAGCGTCACGGGCTGAGATCGTAGATTTTGATGATTTTTTAAGCCTCGCGGGGGCAGGTGCCTTTCGCGCGGCTGTGGATGTCTATCCCGAAGAACCCGTGCCCGAAGGTAGCAGGATCAGAACCACACCGAAGGTGCTGTTCTCGGCCCATCTGGCCGGGGGGCTGGATGCCTCTTATGCCCGCATCCGCGACATCATGCTGGATGATATTGGCCAGATTCTGAAGGGACTTCCCCCGTTGCGTATGCAAAAGGCCGACCCCAAGCTTGCCGCGAAAATGCGCAGCAGATAAAAAGGAAAGCTCGTCAATGACTGAAATAAAACTCAAACAGGTTCGCAAATCCTACGGAACTGTCAAAGTACTTCACGGTATCGACCTGACCGTCGGGGCGGGCGAGTTCTGTGTGTTTGTCGGCCCGTCGGGCTGCGGAAAATCCACGCTGTTGCGGATTATTGCGGGTCTGGATGATGTCTCATCCGGCACGATCGAAATTGATGGCGAGACGGTGAACAATGTCAGCGCGTCCTCACGCGGGTTAGCAATGGTGTTCCAATCCTACGCACTCTACCCGCATATGAGTGTCTATAAAAACATGGCGTTCGGGCTTGAGAACTCAAAAATGCCGAAGCCCGAGATTGATCGCCGGGTGCGCGAAGCGGCCGAACTGCTGCAAATCACGGATTATCTGGATCGCAGGCCCAAGGCCCTGTCAGGCGGCCAGCGACAGCGGGTGGCCATTGGCCGGGCCATTGTGCGTGAACCCAAGGCGTTCCTTCTGGATGAACCATTGTCCAACCTGGATGCAGAACTGCGCGTCACAATGCGCAAAGAACTGGCCGCATTGCACGCCAAAATTGGCGATACGATGATTTACGTCACCCATGACCAGACCGAAGCGATGACTCTGGCCGACAAAATTGTGGTGCTGCAATCCGGACGTATCGAACAGACCGGCGCGCCGTTGGATATCTATAACAATCCGCAGAATGTGTTTGTCGCCGGGTTCATCGGGTCTCCGCGCATGAACTTGATCGAGGCGACGGCCAATCAGGGGGCTGAGGGCTGGACCCTGACCGCCCCGAACATGTCGGTGCCCATTCCCAACGTTGATTGTTTGACCGACGGCGCCCACTGCACCTTTGGCATCCGGCCCGAGCATGTGAGCATTGCAACAGAAGGGTCGGGCCACACGAAGGCTCAGGTCGCATTTGCCGAGCAGCTTGGCGGCGAGACCTATCTGTATTGCGATGTCGAAGGCTCGCCGCAGATCACCGTGCACCAACCGGGCCAATTGCCCATTGTCAAAGGTCAGACCCTGGCCCTGAATTTCGCCCTTGAAAATATGCATCTGTTTGATGCCTATGGTCAGGTGATCGTCAACCAGGTGACCCGATGAGCGACCGGATCGGGCTGGCCGTCGTCGGGTTGGGCATGGCGGCCAAACCCCACGCGCTGGCCTTGCAAGACCTAGCGGATCAGATCGACGTCCGTGGTTGCTATGCGCGGTCCGCCGAAGCGCGCGCGGCGTTTTGCCAAACTTACGGCTTTCCACAGGCCGCCGATGTTGAGGCATTGGCCCACGACCCCACCGTTGACGCGTTGCTGCTGATCACGCCTCCAAATGCACGGCTTGAGTTGATTTCGCTGTTCGCAGGTCAGCAAAAACACATCCTGACCGAAAAGCCGCTGGAGCGCACGTCTGGGGCCGCCATAGAAATTGTAGATCTTTGCGCGGCATCCGACGTCTTGCTGGGCGTCGTCTTTCAGCACCGGTTTCGCGTGGCGTCCGAGACGTTGACCAAATTACTGGGCGAGGGGGCCCTTGGCCCTATCCGAGTGGTGCGCGCTGATGTTCCTTGGTGGCGCGACCAAAGCTATTACGACGAACCGGGTCGCGGCAGCTATGCCCGTGACGGCGGCGGCGTGCTGATCAGCCAGGCGATCCACACGCTGGACCTGATGTTGTCCATGACCGGCCCGGCGACGGCTGTGCAGGCAATATGCGCTACCACCCCGTTCCACGTGATGGCGGCCGAGGATTTTGCCGCTGGCGCAATTGAATTTGAAAGCGGCGCGGTAGGGTCGATCTTCGCCAGCTCGGCCAGCTTTCCCGGTGACGCGGAAAGCCTGGCGTTCTATTGTGACAATGGCTCGGCATTGTTGAAATCCGGTGTCTTGACAGTTCACTGGCGCGATGGCCGGGCCGAGACCTTCGGCAGCGAAGCCACCACCGGAGGTGGCGCTGACCCAATGGCATTTCCCTATGACTGGCACAAATCGCTGATCGCAGATTTTGCAACCGCGATAAAAACTGGGCGTCCGCCACGAGTCACCGGATCCGAGGCGTTGAACGTACATCGCTTCATCACCGCTATCGAGGCATCCTCGCGCAGCGGTCAGAAAACCCAAGTCAGCAAAGGATA
>JABJAG010000227.1 GCA_018666195.1 Alphaproteobacteria bacterium | reverse complement strand
GCGGCCATTCCGCTTCATAAAGTTCGCCAATTCCGTCTCCTGTGGCACAGGATTGGAACAAGAGCGGTTTTGTTGTCGGAAACCCGGTCGTGGCTTTGCCGCTTAATTAGCGGTAAGTCGTTGTAACTAAGTCAGTTACGTAGCATTCGAAAATGGTGGGCGCGACAGGGATTGAACCTGTGACCCCTGCCGTGTGAAGGCAGTGCTCTCCCGCTGAGCTACGCGCCCGTCCCAAAGGACAGCGGCTCTAATAGGGCGTCCAGTTCGATCAAGTCAAGTTGTGCGACACGACCACGAATTCGCCGTTATTCTCGGTGACATTGATTGATGTGTTCGAGATCACGGAGCTGTCTGATGTTACGCGGGTTTTCGGTCGGAGTTTATGCAGCTCTGGTTGCTGTCGTTTTGCTGGCGGGGATCGCTGCGGTGCAGGCACAGACGCGTGGCGGGCCAGACGGTTTTTCCCTGATTTATGATGTTTACTCGGGAGGGTTTCGGGCTTTGCGGCTCGATTTTACCGTGGATATTGAAGATAGAATTGTATCCGACATTGCTGCTGTTGAGGCAATGTCGCCGCGTTATGACACCAGAGTCAAAATGGAAACCTCGGGAATCATCGGCGCACTTTTCAACTGGCGGTTTGATGCGACAAGCACGGGAGCGTGGCGCGATAGCGAGATCGTTCCGGTGCGCTACCGCACTGCCAATGTCTGGCGTGGCAACGAACGCGAAGTTGCCATTGAATACGAGAATGGCGTTGCACGGAAGGTCAGCGCAATCCCCCCCTATAGCGAAGAAGACATGAAGAAGGTCACCCCATCGATGCGGTCCGGCGCGGTAGATCCGACTAGCGCGGTGACGTCGCTGGTCCTGACCAGTGCATTCGAGGGGCGTTGTCGTCCGCAGACCGCTGTCTATGACGGGCGCCGACGCTACGATGCGAATATGGCGGTGCTCGCACCGCGTGATCTGAAGCCGAGCGCCTATGCGCCATTTGTCGGATTGGCCGACGGCTGCAAGCTGACGTTCAAGCGCATCGCCGGGTTCAAACCTGACCGGAAGCGGTTGCAGGATTTCGAAGTGGATATCTGGTTGGCTGAAGTCGGAGTTGAAGCCGGGCGCGTGCCGGTGCGGCTGGAATTGGTCACGCCGTGGGGCAAGGGGTTTGCCCATCTGGTCAGTGCACGGAAGGGCGATGGTACACAGGTGTTTGGCGCGGCAGAGCCTGAGTGATTCCGAAACATTCGGGAACAATTCGTGACTTGGTGCGATTCATCCCAGTGTGGCAATTTCCGCAGCATAGATGCGGGAGATCCGCATGAACTCTCACAACCAAAATTCGCTCATGACCGACACCCCGATCGCCGTTGTCATCCTTGCCGCAGGCAAGGGCACAAGGATGAAGTCCGACCTTCCCAAAGTGATGCACGCTGTCGCCGGGCGGCCGATGATTAGTCATCTGCTTGATACGGTGTCCGAGCTTTCACCGGCGAAGGTCGTGGTGGTGGTCGGGCCGGATATGGATCTGGTCACCGAAACCGTGGCACCGCACCCGACTTGCGTGCAGGCAGACCGGAACGGCACCGGTGGAGCCGTGAAGGCCGCCGCCGCGGAGCTTGAAGGCTTCGAAGGCACCGTGCTGGTGCTCTATGGAGATACCCCATTGGTGCGCGCCGAGACCATGCGGAATGCCGCAGCGGCCTGTGCTGGAGGAGCGGCGGTGTCTGTCCTCGGGTTTCAGCCATCGCATTTCCATCAATATGGGCGCCTGATCACGGATGATGGCGGCGCGCTGACAGCGATCGTCGAGGCCCGTGATGCGACCCCAGAGGAGTTCAAAGTCAATCTCTGCAATTCCGGGGTGATGGCCTTTGACGGCCGACACGTGTTGGGGCTGCTCGATCAGCTCGACACCAACAATTCCAAAGCGGAGTACTACCTGACCGACACGGTTCGCCTGGCTTGCGCAGCGGGCCACTCGGCTGCTGTGGTCGAAGGTGAGGAAGACGAGTTGCTTGGGGTGAACTCGCGGGAGGATCTGGCCGTGGCGGAAGCCGTCGTGCAGGACGAACTCCGGGGGCGGGCGATGGAAGAGGGCGCGACCCTTGTTGAGCCTGCCACCGTCTGGTTTCACCACGACACGCGGCTGGGCCGGGATGTTGTGGTGCAGCCCAATGTGGTGTTTGGACCGGGCGTGACGGTGGCTGATAATGTTCAGATCAAGGCCTTCAGCCACCTGGAAGGTGCCACTGTCGAAAGCGGTGCGGTGATCGGGCCTTATGCGCGGCTGCGCCCCGGGGCGCAGATCGGCGCGAATGCGCATGTCGGCAATTTTGTCGAGATCAAGAACGCTGAACTCGGCACAGGCGCGAAGGCCAATCATCTGACCTATATCGGGGATGCGACCATCGGTGCGCGCTCTAATATCGGCGCGGGCACGATCACCTGTAATTACGATGGCTTCGGGAAATACCGCACGACCATCGGAGAGGGGGCGTTTATCGGCTCCAATTCAGCGCTGGTGGCTCCGGTGGCGATCGGAGATGGAGCCATTGTTGCCGCCGGCAGCACGATTGGTCGCGACGTGGAAAAGGATGCGCTTTCCATTGAGCGTGCGCCACAGGTGGACAAACCTGGCTGGGCCGGAAACTTCCGCGCGTTGAAGAAGAAGGATTAGGGCCTGTGTGCGGAATTATAGGAATTCTCGGGTCGGATGATGCTGCGCCCCGTCTGCTCGAAGGTCTCAAGCGACTGGAGTATCGCGGTTATGATTCGGCCGGTATCGCCACGCTGGTCAATGGCTCGATCGATCGCCGTCGGGCCGAAGGCAAGCTGGTCAATCTGGCCACGGTTCTCGACAGAAGCCCGCTGACGGGTGACGCCGGGATCGGTCACACCCGATGGGCGACCCATGGCGTGCCCAATGAAAGCAATGCCCATCCGCACGTCACGCCTCGCGTGGCCGTGGTTCATAACGGGATTATCGAGAACTTTCAGGAACTGCGCGCCGAGTTGGTTGCGGCCGGCCATGTTTTCGAGAGTGATACGGACACCGAGGCCATCGCCGTCCTGCTGACTCATGAAATGGATCAGGGCGCGTCACCAAAGGATGCTGTTGCGCGGACACTGCCACGACTGCATGGCGCATTTGCGCTGGCGATTGTCTTTGCAGGCGAACACGACCTGATGGTTGGTGCGCGGCGCGGCAGTCCGTTGGCAATCGGTTATGGCGAGGGAGAGATGTTCATCGGCTCGGACGCGCTCGCGCTGGCGCCGTTGACCAAGCGCATCTGCTATCTCGACGAAGGCGACTGGGCGGTGATCAGCCGCGGAGGTGCTGAGATATTTGACGAAGATAACAACGCTGTGGCTCGTGCCATCCGCGAGACGGAGTTGTCCGGCGCCTTGATCGGCAAGGGCAATTACGACCACTTCATGCAGAAGGAAATCTTCGAGCAGCCAGCTGTGGTTGGCGACACGTTGCAGTCCTTCATCAATGCGACCACCCGTGAAATTAGTTTACCAGATCTTCCGTTTGATTTTGCCGATGTTCCGCGGGTTACCGTGATTGCCTGCGGCACGGCCTGCTATGCGGGCTGGGTTGCCAAATACTGGCTGGAGACGGTGGCGCGATTGCCGGTCGAGATCGACGTGGCATCCGAGTTCCGCTATCGCGAGGCGCCGTTGCCCGAAGGTGGCGTGGCCCTGTTCGTCAGCCAGTCGGGAGAGACGGCCGACACGCTGGCGGCCCTTCGTCATTGCCGAGCGGAGAAACAACATATTGTTTCCGTGGTTAATGTGGGTGAGAGCTCCATCGCGCGGGAATCCGATGTGGTGCTGCCGACGCTGGCCGGACCCGAAATCGGTGTGGCGTCGACGAAAGCTTTCACAACACAGCTTGCGGTGCTGGCCTGTCTGACAATTGCGGCGGCCAAATCACGTGGCGCGATTGACGCGAAACGTGCTGCCGAGATGGCCGGTGCACTGACTGAAGCGCCCTCACGCATGACCGAAGTTCTGAACCATGACGAAGCCTTGCGGGAGATTGCGCATGACGTGGCAAAGGCCCGCGACGTGCTTTATCTCGGGCGGGGTACGGCCTTCCCGCTGGCCATGGAAGGTGCGCTCAAACTGAAGGAAATTTCCTATATCCACGCCGAGGGATATGCCGCTGGTGAGATGAAGCACGGTCCGATTGCACTGATCGACGAGAATGTCCCGGTGATCGTGCTCGCGCCCAATGACGCGCTGTTCGACAAGACGCTCTCAAATGTTGAAGAGGTCATCGCGCGCGGTGGCAAGGTTGTCTTCATGTCGGACAAGGCAGGGGTAGCCAAACTTGCCGACAAGGCCTTTGCAGCGGTTGAGATGCCCGATGTCGACCCGTTTGTTGCACCGTTGCTTTATTCGATACCGATCCAGCTGCTCGCCTATCACACGGCGGTGGTCAA
This sequence comes from Alphaproteobacteria bacterium, assembly GCA_018666195.1. GTDB lineage: Bacteria > Pseudomonadota > Alphaproteobacteria > UBA6615 > UBA6615 > JABJAG01. Next base: position 1,285 of record JABJAG010000227.1, on the reverse strand, counting down.
AGGGACCGATGTGGATCAGCCTCGCAACCTCGCGAAAAGCGTGACGGTGGAATAGGTGACGAACCCAAACCACCGCCACGTCTGAGCATTCAGGCTGCGACTTCGCCAATCAGGATGGCGGGCTCGGTGTTGGTGAAGTTCGGGATATCGCCGACAGCAACGCCCATCTTGGACATCGCCCCATCCATCGCTGCCTGATCGGCAAAGACGAGGGTTGCGATGAGGTAGAACCCAGCTGGCACACCCGGTCCACCGGCAATTCCCTTGGTCACGAGGGAGCTCTCGATATGTTCGCCGATAGCGTTCCCGACGAGTGGTAAATGGGTTCCGAAATAGTAGTCGTAGTCGAAGGTTGTGCCTTCGGCGACGGGATAGATAACTTGAAGTGAGAGTGACATTTTTTTGCTCCGGTATGAAGTTCCGCTCCCACATGGTGTGGGCAAGGATGTACTGCGAACAACGAATATTCGTGCATGAGAAATCATGGTGAGATTACCCTGAGCGCAGTTGTACAGATCGCGGTGCGGATTCGGCTGGTGAACAAAATTTGGTTTGGGGCGTCAGGCTTCACAGGAGGCCCGCGATGTTTCAGGGGAGGGCGGTCAAATAAAGACCCACCCCCAGCGATGTTTACGTTAAGCTGTTGAATAATTTTGACATATTGAGCGTGTGAAACGGGGGCGCCGAGAGGCGAGTGGGAAATGACCAAAGCATCTGATCTGTTTATTGAGTGTCTGGAAGAAGAAGGTTGCGAGTACATCTTCGGAATTCCCGGGGAAGAAAATCTCGACTTTCTTGATTCCCTGTCCCGGTCGGACAAGATCAAGCTGGTTCTGACACGCCACGAGCAGGGTGCTGGGTTTATGGCCTCCGTGTATGGCCGCCTGACGGGAAAGACCGGCGTGTGCCTGTCGACCCTCGGCCCTGGTGCCACGAACTTCACAACAGCCGCCGCCTATGCCCAGCTCGGTGGTATGCCGATGTTGATGATCACCGGCCAGAAACCGGTGAAGAGTTCCAAACAGGGCCGGTTCCAGATTCTCAATGTGGTCGAAATGATGCGACCGATCACCAAATACGCAACTCAGATTGTTGCCGGTGATAACATTCCCAGCCGCGTGCGGGAGGCCTTCCGCATTGCGGAAGAGGAAAAGCCCGGCGCGACCCATATCGAACTTCCCGAGGATATCGCAGATGAGCAGACCGACGAGCGGCCCATCAAGGCTTCGTCAGTGCGACGTCCCACGGCGGAGGAAAAATCTATTTTCCGGGCGCTGGAGAAAAT
>JABJAG010000226.1 GCA_018666195.1 Alphaproteobacteria bacterium | reverse complement strand
GAACTCGGCGTGCTGCTGTTGCTCTACGTCATCGGTATGGAACTGAGCCTGCGAACATTCCGGCGCATCTGGAAAATTGCAATCACCACCGTTGTTCTGCAAACCCTCGGCGCGATACTGATGGTCTGGCTGATCAGCCTGTATGTGGACAACTGGTCGTTTACAGCCGTTCTGCTACTGGCGTTTGTACTGGCCCTTTCGAGCACAGCGGTGGCCGTAAAAATGCTCGAGGATATTGGTGAACTGCGCACCCGGGCCGGGCGGATCACAATCGGCATCCTGATTGCTCAGGACCTCGCGGTTGTGCCAATGATCCTACTGCTGGATGTGACCGCGATTGGTGAATTCGACGCGGTGGCTGTCGGACGAATATTGTTGTCGGTCGGGTTGCTGCTGGCCCTGATCATGTTCCTGAGCCGGCGCAAGCGTCTCAACATCCCGATTTTGAACATCACGCAAGGGCATTCCGATCTCACACCATTACTTGGCCTCGTTTGTTGCTTTGGCGCAGCGACCGTTTCCGCGCTGCTCGGACTGTCTCCCGCTTATGGCGCATTCCTCGCAGGCCTGACTCTCGGAAACAGCAATCTGCGCGTCGGCATGCTGAACATGGTGATACCAATCCAGAGCATCCTGATGATGGTGTTCTTCCTTTCAATCGGACTGCTGATTGATCTGTCGCTGATCTGGGACAACCTTGGTGTCATCCTGCTGATGCTTTTGATCGTTACAGTCGGCAAGACAGCGATCAATCTGGCAATTTTTGCAGCACTCCGATTGCCATGGGCACAGGCTTTGTTAACCGCGCTCCTTCTGGCTCAGGTGGGTGAATTCTCTTTCCTGCTCGGCAATGTCGGTCTGCAGCGCGGAATCATCCAGTCCGAGGATTTCCGGATCATTCTGTCGGTCACGGCGCTGTCACTGGTGATTTCACCGATATATATGAACGCAATCCGCCGACTACATCGGGCGGCATCCTTCCAACGCACCTCCATCCGCTATGTCCTGCGACTTGCCTTTGGGCGTGAAGTAGCCGTCGTTCAACGAACGGCGCGCGCGGTCACCAGTTTGCGACCCAGCATCCCAAATCGTCTGAAACGAGGTCGACCCGCCAAACAGGACGCCGGAGATGGACCCGGTGACAGCGTGGCGTGAGTTTCCAGTTACAAAGCCGTACCATCGATGGCGTCGCCGGCGTCGATGAAGCCGGACGCGGTCCCTGGGCCGGACCGGTCATGACAGCCGCTGCTGTACTGACGACTGATGCGGTCGCGCCCCTTGAGGCTATCGGGGTCAATGATTCCAAAACGCTGACCCGTGCCGCCCGGGAACGGTGCTTCGACGTCATTCTGGAACAACAGTCTTTGGGAAATCTCTGGCTGGTCGTGGAGGCCGGTGACGTCAAAGAGATCGACACTCACAACATTCTCCAGGCCACCATGCGCGCCATGGCTCGCGCGGTGACTGCACTTCCCGTTCCGCCATCCCATGCCCTGATCGACGGCAACCGTACACCCGACCTTCCATGCAGCAGTGAAGCCATTGTCGGTGGCGATGGCAAAATTCTCTCCATCGCGACGGCCTCCATCGCGGCGAAGGTCACGCGGGACAGATTGATGGTAAAACTGGCCTCAGCGCATCCCGGTTATGGCTGGGAACGCAATGCCGGCTACGGCACAGCCGAGCATCGACGTGGTCTGGAAACCCATGGGGTGACGAAACATCACCGGCGCAGCTTCGCACCTATACGCAAATTGCTTGAAGAACCTACAACATCTCGTTAACCGACTGACTCCAAACACAAAATCGGCGGTTCTTAAATTTTCCGATTGACCGGGACTCACTGATTCTTCATCGTCCGCGACCATGCGAACCCCTGGCCGAGTTCGTGCGGAAGCTAACGCGACCAAACGAAATGTAATTCTGAATGGTGACTGCATTGAGCAGCTGACCGCGCTACCTGATGGTTGCGTGGACGTGATCTTTGCTGACCCTCCCTATAACCTCCAGCTTGCCGGTGAACTGACGCGCCCGAACAATTCGCGTGTCGACGGTGTCGACGATGATTGGGACAAGTTCGACGATCTTCAGTCCTACGACGCATTCACCCGCGCCTGGCTAACTCAAGCCCATCGTTCCTTGACGGACAATGGCACGATCTGGGTGATCGGCAGCTACCACAACATCTTCCGTGTTGGTGCGATCCTGCAGGATCTCGGATTCTGGATCTTGAATGACGTGGTGTGGCGCAAATCGAACCCGATGCCGAACTTCCGCGGTCGCCGGTTCACCAACGCGCATGAAACGATGATCTGGGCCTCCAAAAGCCAGACGTCGAAATACACTTTCAACTACGAAGCCATGAAGGCGCTGAACGACGACCTGCAGATGCGGAGCGACTGGTTGCTGCCAATCTGCAATGGCGGCGAACGCCTGAAAAACGAAGACGGTAAGAAAGCCCATCCAACCCAGAAGCCCGAGGCCCTGCTCCACCGCGTGGTCCTCGCTTCGACCAAAGTCGGCGATGTGATTCTCGATCCGTTCTTTGGCAGCGGCACAACCGGAGCCGTAGCCAAACAGCTCGGTCGAGACTTCATCGGCATCGAGCGTGACCCGGACTACATTGCGCTCGCCGAAAAACGGATCGCCAACACACGGCGCATTTCAGAAACCGATTTGCTCGAGACCCCTTCGAAGCGCGAACAACCGCGCATTCCATTTGGCTGGCTGGTGGAACGCGGGCTGTTGCGTCCTGGCGAAAAGCTCTACGGGCCGAAACGCCGACACGCCGCAAAGGTGCGTGCGGACGGTACAATCGTAACCTCTGAAAACCGTGGTTCGATCCACAAGATGGGTGCCGAGGTTCAGGGCGCGCCAGCCTGCAATGGCTGGACGTTCTGGCATGTGGATGTGGAAGGCACTCTCGTCCCCATCGATGTGCTGCGACAGAAGCTGCGCGCCGAACTCAACTAAAGGCCTCGCCTTTCCCAATATGAGAAAGTGCATGGCGCACCACCTTGCGTGTGAGTGTGGGCAGCGCGTGATCGCCAAATTTCTCGACTGGAATCCAGACACCATCGGCTTTGCTCCGGCCGTCGATTCTGGCCGCCATAACCTTCAACTCCAGGCGGAGATGCGTGAAGCCGTGTTCGACAAGACCCGGGAGTTCAACCCAATCTGCTTTGACCGGCGCAGCATCACGGAACATTTCGACCTCCTCCCAGGGCCCTGACGGCACCTCCATCATGCCGCCGAGCAATCCCGTTTCAGGTCGACGACGCAGCAGCACGGCACCATCACCGCGGACCATCCAGTAGGCCACGGCGCGTCGGACGGGTCGTTCGGGCTTCGGGGCTCGACGCGGCAGAACATCGGTCATGCCTGTCGCAAACGCCTTGCAGGCCCCTTGCCACGGACAAATGACGCAACGCGGCGAGCGGGGGGTGCAAATCGTGGCGCCCAAATCCATCACCGCCTGCACGTAGTCCCCCGGTCGCGCACTTGGGGTCAGTCCTGCTGCCAGTTCACGGAGCGCTGGTTTGGCTGCCGGCATCGGCGTTTCGACGACGTAGAGACGCGACATAACCCGCTCGATATTGCCATCCACCGGGGTGGCGTGGCGATCAAATGCAATCGAAGCAATCGCCGCCGCGGTGTAAGGCCCAATCCCCGGCAAAGCGCGCAAACCATACTCGGTGTCAGGAAAAACGCCGCCATACTCGCCAACAACGGCGTTCGCGCATTTGTGCAGATTGCGCGCCCGGGCGTAATAGCCGAGACCTGCCCAGGCAGTGAGAACCTCATCAAGTCCGGCCGAAGCCAGGTCCTGGACCCGAGGCCAACGCGCAAGAAATTTCTGAAAATATGGCCCCACAGCAGCGACCGTTGTCTGCTGAAGCATCACCTCGCTGAGCCAGACGTGATACGGATCGGCACGTTCTCCCTTGCGCGAGCGTGCTGGCGGGACACGCCACGGCAATCGCCGGGCATGGCGGTCGTACCAGTCCAATATCGGTGCAGGATCAGGGCTATTCATAGGCTGTGGGCAACTGTGAAGGCAGAGTCGTTGTCGATCAATCCCAAGGCTTCTAACATGCGGGCAGGCAAGCGGCAGCCGCAAGCCATCAAGGAACATCCAGCAGCATGTCCGACAAGCGAGCCAGCGGCCTGCGTGCCATCGGCGCAGAAAGCAGCAAGGCGACCAGCCCGATTCGACGCAAGCGCGGTTTCTTTGAGGCTAGCGTCTTCTCTGATTGGAGCGCCATTGTCGGGCCGGACCTCGGTGGCCAGTGTGTCCCACTGCGTCTCTCGCGCGGGCCCGAGGGTGAAGGTGGAACCCTGCATGTCCGAGTGACAGGCCCACTCGCACTGGAACTCCAGCATCTCGAACCTCAGGTGATTGAGCGGATCAACGGCTTTTATGGCTTCCGGGCCATTGCGCGACTGCGTATGCACCAGGGGCCAATTACGCCCCCAATTCGGAAACCCGCTCCCGTTGCGCCGGTCGCGGCTCCAGAAGATCTTGTCAGCCTCCATGCGCAGCTGGAATCAGTGACCGACCCGGAGCTACGGCGCGCTCTGAAAAACCTCGGCGAATCCGTCATCGCACGCAAATCCAGACACCAATCAGACTGAAATTTCTAAGGCCAAGGTCTCCATTCCGTCACAATCACCTGTCAGGCTGTGCGTGAATCACCTCAAAGGTCTGGTTTCAAAGCATCTTTCTGCGCTTGTGCCACCTGATCTGAGGTTTCATAATTGGCTACATATTGTGTTTGGAGACTGTTGTGCACCTATATAGACGAATCGGAGCCGCACTGGCCGGTCTGACGGCGTTTGTCATGATCGCGAGTTCGGCCCCCGCCCAGGAAACGGGCGCCACGGCGGCCATGCTGAGTGAGCGCTCCATCGGCAGTGCCGATGCGCCGGTGACGATCATCGAATACTTCTCCCTGACCTGTCCCCATTGCGCAGGTTTCCACAACGACACCTATGCCGGTCTGAAGGAAAAATACGTCGACACCGGCAAGGTCAGATTCATCTATCGGGACTTTCCGCTTGATGGGGTCGGACTTCGTGCCGCCATGATGGCGCGCTGTGTGGACGAACGCCGCTATCCGGGCGTGATTCAGGTCCTTTTCAAGACCCAGAACAACTGGGCCCGCGCTGCTGATCCAGTCGCTGAAATTAAAAAAATTGGTCAACTTGCGGGACTCGGTGACGACGCGTTTCAGTCCTGTTTGCAATCCGAGGCTCTCGCCAATGGCATCCTTGCAAAACGCCAGGCAGCAGCCGCAGCGGGCGTACAAAGCACACCGACTTTCCAGATCGAAGGTCAGATTTATCCCGGATCACGTTCACTCGAGGAATTCTCTGAAATCCTCGATCCGCTTCTCGCGAAGAACTGATACGGCTTTTAGGGGGTTACGTACCGGTGGAGTTCAACAAGCTAAGACTGACAGGCTTCAAATCCTTTGTGGATGGGACCGATCTTGAGATCGCGCCCGGCCTGACAGGCATCGTCGGTCCGAACGGCTGCGGCAAATCCAATCTTGTCGAAGCCCTGCGTTGGGTGATGGGCGAGACCTCGGCCAAGCAGATGCGCGGCGGCGGCATGGACGACGTCATTTTTGGCGGCACCACAGACCGTCCGGCGCGCAATGCCGCCGAAGTCGTGCTGAGCCTCGACAATGCTGGTCGCACCGCCCCCAGTCAGTTCAATGAATCTGATGATCTGGAAGTCTCGCGTCGGATCGAGCGTGAGAAAGGCTCCACCTACCGGGTCAATGGCAGTGATGTGCGTGCACGCGATGTCCAAATTCTATTTGCCGATCAGGCAACCGGACCGCGTTCAACCGCGCTGGTGAGCCAGGGCCGCGTTGGTGCTTTGATTGCTGCCAAGCCGGGCGACCGTCGCCTGCTGCTTGAAGAAGCTGCCGGCATCACCGGGTTGCATTCACGTCGCCACGAAGCCGAACTCCGACTGCGCGCCGCCGAGGGCAACCTTGAACGACTGGATGACGTGCTTGTCACATTGGATGCCCAGTTGCAGGGGCTGAAGAAACAGGTCCGACAGGCCCGGCGCTACAAAAACATCTCACACGATATTCGCCGGACCGAAGCTGCAGTTCTGCATCACCGCTGGGTTCAGGCCCAGGAAGCTGTCAGCGCATGCGAAGAGCAGCTTCGGGCGGCAGAAACCGTCGTCGCCGAACAGGCGCGTCTTGTTTCGCAAACAACGCGTACCCGGGAAGAATCCGCCGCCGCGCTTGTCCCGCTGCGTGATGCAGAGGCCGCAGCAGCTGCCGAACTGCAGCGCCTCAACATCGCCCGCGAAGAGCTGGACGCCGAAGAACGCCGCGCGCAAACCGCGATGGAGCAATGGCAGACACGCCTGACGCAGATCGAAGCTGATCTGGGCCGCGAGCGCAGTCTGGCCGGTGAAGCCAAGGCCGCTCTCGACCGTCTGGGAACCGAAAAGGCCCAGATCGAGCAGGCATGCACCGGCGAAGATGATCTGATCGCAGAGACCAACGCTGCACGCGAGACACGAAGCGCACGGGTCCAGAGTCTGGAGAGCGAACTCACGCAGCTAATGGAACGCCTCGCCAACGGCGAAGCCCAGATCGCCGCACTGGAACGCGAACTTGGTGAACTCGATGCGCGTCGGCGGCGTCTCGACAGCCAGGCCAGCGAAGCCCGTGTTGAACGTGAAGCCATCGAGGAACAAGGCCTCACATCCGACGAACTCGTCTCCGCCGAAGCTCAGGTGACCAACTCGGAAGAGGCATTGAAAACTGCACGCGCGGCTCTGGAAACTGCCGACACAACGCGTGAGGCCGCCGAAAGCCAGCGCGACAAGGTGCGTGACATCCGCGCGCAATCTGCCGAGGCGCTCTCCCGATTGCGCGCCGAAGCCGGAGCGCTGGAAGACGTGCTCGCCAATGACGCAGAAACCGAAGCCGCTGACTGGACACCGATGATCGACGAGATCGAGGTGACCCATGGCTATGAAGCCGCGCTGGGGGCGGCGCTGGGGGAAGACCTCGACGCGCCGATGGATTCACGCGCTCCGCGCCACTGGAATACTTCGGTTACACCAGCTGATGATCCGGCATTGCCCGCCGGCACGCGCGCACTCAGCGAATTTGTCAGCAAGTCTGGTGCACTTGGCCGACGCCTTGCCCAGATCGGTGTTGTGGACAACGCCGAAGCCGGTGCCCGACTGGTCAGCACCCTCAAACCAGGCCAGCGACTGGTGGACCGCGACGGACAGCTCTGGCGCTGGGACGGTTATGTGGCCAGCGGTGATGCACGCTCCTCGGCCTCCACGCGCCTGCGGCAGCGCAACCGTCTCGTTGAACTGGGTGACCGAATCGCTGCGGCAGAAACCGCTTTCGAACGCATCGACTCCGATTTCGCGACTGCAAAGCAGAACGCGGATGCCGCCATCGAAGCCGCCCGGGCCGCGCGGTCTCAACTCGACAGCGCCGACAATGCCGCCTCTCAGGCGCGGCGGAGCCACGCAAATCTCTCCAGTGAATTCGCCGCGCGGATCGCCCGCCACGAAAGCCTGACCGAGACCCTCACTCGTATCGAGGGTGAAGTCGCCGATGTTGAGGCTCGCCTCACGGATGCCCGCGCGCGCCGGACGGCGATTGGCGATCTCGACGAAATTCGATCGACCACCGAAGGCATGCGCGGCCAGTTGAGTGAAGCCCGGAACGCGCTTTCCGCCGCCCAGAGCGAACATGATCGCTTGGTGCGTGAAGCCGAGGAACGTCACCGGCGCATCTCTGCACTGGCCGCCGAGGAAACATCCTGGCAAGCCCGGCACACGGGCGCGGGTGAGCGCATTGGCGAGTTGGAAACCCGCGAGGGGCAAGCCCGCAGCGAATCCCAGGCCCTGTCTGCCAAGCCTGCCGAGATCGAGGCGCTTCGTTCCGGACTGATGAACCAGCTGAACGCCGCTGAAGCCAAACGCAATGAAGCCGGCGATGCCGTCGCGCGCGCTGATGAGCGTCTGTCTCTGGCCGAACGCGCCATGCGGGACGCAGAAGCCAAACTCGCAACGATGCGTGAGGACAAAGTCCGCACCGAATCAGCCGTCGCTCAGGCTGGCCAGATACTGCAGACCGTCATCGAACGCATTGAAGAACGCCTCGAATGCAAACCCGAAGCCGTTCTGCCCATGGCTGAAGTGGCCGAGGGCAAGGAACTTCCCGATCTCGAATCATCAGACAAGCGGCTTGAGCGTCTGTTGCGTGAACGCGACAATATGGGCCCGGTAAACCTACGCGCCGAGCAGGAATCCGAAGAGCTCGAAGAGAAGATCGAGACCATCAACACTGAACGTGAAGACCTGGTCGCTGCGATCGACCGTTTGCGCCGTGGCATCGCCAGTCTGAACCGCGAAGCACGCCAGCGCCTGCTCGCCTCGTTCAAGGAGGTCGACAAACACTTCCAGGACCTGTTCGTCCGCCTGTTTGGCGGTGGCCGTGCCCATCTGGAACTGACCGATGCCGAAGACCCGCTCGAGGCTGGTATCGAGATCTATGCCAGCCCTCCGGGAAAGAAGCTGCAGATTCTCTCGCTTCTGTCGGGCGGTGAACAGGCGTTAACAGCCACAGCGCTGCTGTTTGCGGTCTTCCTGACCAACCCGGCACCGATCTGCGTGCTCGATGAAGTGGATGCACCGCTCGATGACGCCAATGTCGATCGGTTCTGCACCCTGCTGGATTACATTTCGCAGATTGGAACAACGCGTTTCCTGATCGTAACCCATCATCGCATGACCATGGCACGAATGGATCGATTGTACGGTGTTACGATGCCCGAACGTGGCGTAAGCCAACTGGTCTCGGTTGACCTGCGCGGGGCCGAAGAAATTCGCGCCATCGCCTAGTTTTTTGACCGGTTTTCCGCGACTTTTTGTCCATCTCGCATGTGCGGAATGTCACCTTGACTTGGCAAAGGGCGCTGAGTACCTTGCGCCCGCCTTCACATGCAGGTCAGTCGTTATTTTGTGTTGTCGCCACACCCCAAACGGGATCGGATCATGAGTGAACCGGAGCGGCCATCTTCACTGGATGACCTGAACAAGCGTTTGAAGGACGCGCGCAGCAAGCACGCGCCAGATGAGAAACCGGAAGATGAAGGTGGATCATCAGGGGGATTGGGTCTGGGGTTTCGCGTAGCCATTGATCTGGTCGCAGGTGTTGCGGTGGGCGTATTTGTTGGGTGGCTTCTTGACCGCTGGTTGGGAACGACACCCTGGTTGATGGTTTTGTTTTTCTTTCTGGGGGCCGGCGCGGGCTTCTCGAATGTTATTCGCGCCGAACGCGCGAGCCGAACAAAGCCTGACTGAGTAAGAGGTAGTCTGACGTGGCCAGCCCGCTAGAACAGTTCGAAATTTCGCCAATCGTCCCGATTCAAATCGGCGGCATCGATCTTTCGTTTACGAACTCTTCCCTGTGGATGACCATCGCCGTCATCGTCGCCGGCGGCACCCTGACCGTCGCCGCAGGACGTGGCGCCATGGTACCTGGCCGACTGCAGACCATCGGGGAATTGCTCTACGAATTCATCGCAGGACTGATCAAGGAAACGATTGGTTCGGAAGGCCGTAAGTATTTCCCGATTATTTTCACTGTTTTCGTGTTCGTGCTGACCGGAAATCTGCTGGGAATGATCCCCTACAGCTTCACATTCACAAGTCACATCATTGTCACCTTCGCCATGGCGATCGTGATCTTCCTCGCCGTTACCGTTCTCGGTTTTGTGCGCCATGGAACGCATTTCTTCTCGTTCTTTGTGCCCCCTGGAACGCCGCTGGTGATGTATCCACTGATGATCCCGATCGAGATCCTGTCTTATCTCTCTCGCCCGATCAGCCTTGCGGTGCGTCTCTTCGCGAACATGATGGCGGGCCATATTCTTCTCAAAGTCATCGCTGGTTTTGTCGCGGCCATGGGCGTGTTCGGAATTCTTCCGCTCGCCCTTGTCGTCGCCCTGACCGGACTCGAAATCATCATCGCGTTCCTGCAGGCCTATGTCTTCACGATCCTGACCTGCCTGTACATCAACGACGCGATCAAACTGCATTGAGCCCCGTCGGCCCAACTCAACAAACGAAACACTTCTCTATCGGAGGCCTTAAATATGGATTTTGACTCAGCAAAGCTAATTGCTGCCGGCTTGGCAGTACTCGGCGTCATCGGTTCGGGAATCGGCATTGGCATGATTTTCTCGGCCTTTATCACGGCCGTGGGCCGCAATCCGGCAGCAGCCGACGACGTTCGCGCGATGACCTTCATTGGCTTCGCCCTCGTTGAAGCTCTGGCGCTGTTCGCCCTTGTTATCGCGTTCCTTATCCTCTTCGGCATCCAGCCGTCAGGCGCTTAGGACTCCGTCATGCCTCAGTTGGAGCAAGTCTCGACCTTCCCTTCGCAGGTCATCTGGCTGCTGATCACATTCGCTGTGCTCTACCTCCTCTTGTGGCGGGTGGTGCTTCCGAAGATTTCAGCAACGCTTGAAAACCGCAGTCAGCGCATTGCCAACGACTTTTCCCGTGCGGAAGAGATCGCGGCAGAAGCTGAAGGTGTTCTCGCTGCCTATGAAGAAGAACTCGCCAAAGCGCGCTCGAGCGCTCAGGACGAACTTCACAAGGCAGCCGAGGTCGCCAATGCAGAGGGAGAGACCCGAAACACTGCATTGACCGAAAAACTTTCAGGCAATGCAGAAGCTGCAAATACACGTATCGAAGATGCGCGGAAAGCAGCAATCGGGAACATCTCGGACGTGGCTGAAGATTTGGCCCGCCAGGCTGTCGAACGGCTGGTGGACACCACGCCTGACGCATCTACGGTGAATTCTGCCGTTTCGTCTGCTATCGGGGAGCGTTACTGATGTTGGCCAAACTGGCAACCACCGCTGGCGTCTTCCTGCTCACAGGTGGGTCTGCCCTGGCTGCAGGAGACGGTCATAGTGAGCCATTTTTGCAGCAGGCTGAAACCTGGGTTGCTGCAGCGTTCATCATCTTCGTTCTCGCGCTGGCCCGTCCTGTCGGACGCGCCATGACGTCATCCCTCGACAAACGAACGGATGCGATCAAGGTTCAGCTCGACGAAGCACAGCAGTTCCGTGAAGAGGCTCAGCACACGCTGGCCGAGTATCAGCGCAAACAGCGCGATGCACTGGCCGAGGCAGAAGGCATCATTGCCGAAGCCCGTGAAGAGGCCAAGCGGATGCAGAGTGCTTCAATGGAACGCACCGAGCAGATGCTGGAACGACGTGAGCAGCAGGCCCTGGAAATGATTGCAGCGGCCGAAGCACGCGCCATTGCAGATGTTCGGGCACTGACAGCTGATGTGGCCATCGAAGCCACACGCCGTATCCTCACTGACGTGGTGGAAGGTCAAAAAGGCGACGATCTGGTCAACGCGGCGATTGAGGAAGTTCCTGCGAAGCTCAATTGAGCAAACCCGCAATTCGAATTTGAAAAGGCCCCGAGAAATCGGGGCCTTTTTCTGTCCGTACTCCCAAATCCTATTCGGCGGCTTCTGCTGTCGGGATATCAGGTGACCAGCGCAGGATAGGCTGGCGTGCCGCAGCAGTTTCATCAAGACGTCGCCGAGGCGTCATCATGGGTGCCGCCATGAATGCATCACTGTCACCCGCTTTAGCGCGCTCCACCAGCGCTCGCATCACCGCAATGAACTCATCAAGGCCACGTTTGGATTCAGTCTCAGTGGGCTCAATCAGCATGGCGCCATGAACCACCAACGGGAAATACATGGTCATCGGATGATAGCCTTCATCCAGCATCGCCTTGGCAAAATCGAGGGTGCTCACGCCCGTGTCCTTCAGGAACCGGTCGTCAAACAGACACTCGTGCATACATGGTCCCTCAAAGGCCGGCGTCATGACATCCGAGAGGCAACTCATGACATAATTTGCATTGAGAACGGCATCATTGGCGACCTGCCGCAGCCCATCACGGCCGTGACTGAGCATGTAGGCATAAGCCCTCACAAACATGCCCATCTGGCCGTGGAAGCCTTTCAAGCGGCCAAACGGCTTCGCATCGCCCGCGTCATCTGCATGTTCAACCAGCGAGAAACCTTCATCGCCGTGGACGACCCAGGGCACAGGCGCAAATGGCGCCAACGCATCTGACAAAACCACAGGTCCAGCACCGGGCCCACCGCCGCCATGGGGCGTCGAGAAGGTCTTGTGCAGGTTGATATGCATACAGTCGATGCCCAGATCACCCGGGCGCACACGTCCGACAATGGCATTGAAGTTGGCACCGTCGCAGTAGAAATAGCCGCCTGCATCGTGGATCAACTCGGCAATCTCGATCATGTCCGGTTCGAACAATCCGCAGGTGTTCGGATTGGTAATCATGATACCCGCGACATCATCATCGAGCTTTTCGGCAAAGGCCTTCACATCGACCCGCCCGCGCGCATCCGAAGGAATGGCGTCCACGCTGAAGCCACACACAGCGGCGGTTGCCGGGTTGGTGCCATGGGCCGAATCCGGCACCAGGATGCGTCGACGCGTTGTCGGACCGCCTTCACGGTCGTCCAGGGCTGCACGAATGGCCATCACACCACACAGCTCTCCATGCGCACCCGCGGCAGGTGACATCGCAATTGCCGGCATCCCGGTCAGTTCCTTCAGCCAGTGCGCCACGCCATCAATCAGCTTGAATGCGCCCTGCACGGTCGATTCCGGTTGCATTGGATGGGCATTTGCAAATCCCGGCAACCGAACCATCTTTTCGTTCAGTCGTGGGTTGTGTTTCATCGTGCAGGACCCAAGCGGATAGGTGCCCATATCGATCGCATAATTCTTCTGGGACAGACGTGTGAAGTGGCGCACCACCTCCGGTTCACTCACGCAGGGCAATCCTATCTCACCCTGACGCGCCACGCCGCCAAGTCGGGGAGTAAAATCTCCCGGATCGGGCAAATCCACCCCGATCGCACCCGGGTTGTCGATCTCGAACAACAACGGCTCTTCGAGCTGCAATCCCTGATGGCCATGGACTGTGTCCGTGGTTCCTGAACCCACCGCTGCAGCACTCCGGCTCAAATCGCGTGAATGGCTCATGACAGCTCCTCCGAAAGGGCGGACACAAGCGCTTCCATATCCTCAGGCGTGGTCTGCTCACTTGCAGCGATCAACAGGATGTTGTCGAGTTCCCTCCCTGCACCATAGAGACGCGCTGCCGGTACGCCGGCCAGCACATCGCGTGCCGCCAGCCGGTCGACCACATCACCGGCCGGTTTGGACAAACGCACGGCAAACTCGTTGAAGAACGCCTCGGGTAGAACCTCGACCCCGTCAACGCCAGCCAGACGATCGGCCAGTTGGGACGCCCGTGCATGGTTCAGCATCGCAAGATCGCGAAAACCGTTTTCACCGAGCAGAGACAAATGGATCGTAAAAGCCAGGGCGCACAGACCGGCATTGGTACAGATGTTGCTGGTCGCTTTCTCCCGGCGAATATGTTGTTCGCGAGTCGAGAGAGTCAGCACCCAGCCCCGTTTGCCGTCCACATCGGTGGTTTCACCGCACAACCGTCCGGGCATCTGGCGCACATATTTCTCGCGCGCTGCAAAAAGCCCCACATAGGGTCCGCCAAAGCCTTGCGGATTGCCGATGCTCTGACCCTCGGCGACCACAACGTCAGCGCCCATCTCTCCGGGTGATTGCATGGCACCCAGCGACACCGCTTCGGTCACCACAACGATCAACAATGCACCCTTATCCTGACATACCGCCGCCAGCGGGCTCAGGTCACGGACATGACCGAATACACCTGGATTCTGCACCACCACGCATGCGGTTTCATCATCAATCAGCTCCGTCAGATATTCCGTACCGTCGATGTCCGGGTCGCAAATGTCGATATTGATATCAACGTATTTTGCCTGGGTCTCGCTCGCCGCGCTGTAGTGGGGGTGGACACTGCCCGAGATAAGGGCTCGGTTCCGACGGGTCACCCGCCGCGCCATCAACACAGCTTCAGCGCAGGACGTGGCACCGTCATACATGGACGCATTGGCCACATCCATGCCTGTGATCAACGCCACCATGCTCTGAAACTCGAACAGCGCCTGTAGCGTCCCTTGAGAAATCTCGGGCTGATAAGGCGTATATGAGGTCAGAAATTCTCCCCGTTGAATCAAATGATCAACCGAGGCCGGGATGTGGTGCCGATAGGCACCGGCACCCAGAAAACTTGGAACATCCGCAGTCGTGGTATTTTGACCGGCGATTGCAGACATATGCCCTTCGACCTCGAACTCGGCCATATGGTCGGGCAGATCAAACGTGCCATCAAACCGTGCCGTGGCGGGCACATCGACGAACAGATCATCGACCGACGACACGCCAATCCTGTTCAACATGCTGGACCGATCCGCATCGGTCAGGGGGAGATAACGCATATCAACTCAGGCTTTCGACGAACGTCTTGTAGGTGGCTTCATCCATCAAGGCATCGAGCTCAGTTGGGTCAGACAGCTGCAATTTCGCAAACCAGCCCTCACCATGGGCATCCGAATTGACCAGAGATGGGTCGTTGTTGAGTTCCTCATTGACCTCAATCACCTCACCACTAACCGGTGTGTAGACCTCGGCTGCGGCTTTGACGGATTCGATGACCGCAGCTTCATCCCGCTGGTCCAGAATTTTCCCCACATCAGGAAGTTCGACAAAGACCACGTCACCCAGTTGTTCCTGGGCATAGTCCGAAATGCCAATCACCCCGGTCTCCCCATCGACTTCAACCCATTCATGATCTTCGGTGTATTTTCGGTCCGCCATAGCAGCCTCTCCTTGTTTTCCTGAACGCTTCAGGAGCGTTTGTAATTGGGTTTCGCAAAAGGCATCGCTGCCACCTCGGCAGCCACAGACCGGCCGCGCAATTCGATATTCACCGATGTTCCAATCTTGGCGTGGTCGGCCGTCACATATCCCATGGCAATGGGCCGTTCGAGCCCCGGCGCAAATCCACCGCTGGTGACAGCACCAAGATTGTCGCCAGCCGCAGACTGAACTGGCGCGCCCTCGCGGACCGGCGCACGCCCCTCGGGCAACAGTCCAACCCGTTTGCGTGGCGCACCATCGGAAATCTGCTTCAGAATGACCTCTGCGCCCGGAAAGCCCGCAGCCTCACGACGGCGTTTTCCAACCGTCCAGGCCAGCCCGGCTTCCACAGGTGTGGTGGTCTCGTCGATATCATGGCCATAAAGACAGAGCCCCGCTTCCAGGCGCAGCGAATCCCGTGCCCCCAGGCCGATTGGCTCTACGGCGTCATGGGAGAGCAGTTTTTCTGCGAAAGCCTGGGCAGCATCCGCAGGCAGGGAAATCTCATAGCCGTCTTCACCGGTATAGCCAGATCGGGTGACAAAGGCCGAAACACCGTCGACATCCATATCCCGGCCTTCAAGAAAAACCAGATCGCGACAAGCCGGAGCAAATTCAGCCAGAACAGCCTCAGCCTTGGGACCCTGCAACGCCAGAAGCGCGCGGTCCTCCAGTATTTCCAAACTCACCTCACCGGCGAGCGAGTTTGCGATATGGGCGAAATCAGCATCCTTGCAGGCCGCATTGACCACCAGAAACAGCACAAATTCGCCGTTCTCCTCAATCCGGGTGGCCATCAGATCATCGCGGATACCACCATTCTCATTGAGCAGCAGCGTGTAGCGCATCTGGCCCAGGGAAAGGCCTGCGATATCGCCAGGAACCAGTTTCTCGAAGCTCGCGGCGACATCCGCACCGCGCAGCATTGCCTGCCCCATATGCGACACATCAAACAGACCCGCCGCGTTGCGCGTGTGCTTGTGTTCGGTGATGATCCCCGCCGGATATTGAACCGGCATGGCATAGCCTGCAAAGGGCACCATACGGGCACCATGTGCAACGTGCAGATCATGCAAAGGAGTATTCAGGAGTTCCGTATCAGGGCTGGCATTCACCATTCCACTCTCCAGATCCGACCAAGGGCCGTGCCGCGCCCATTGCGCGTCACCTGCCCCACTCTGTCGTCAGACCTGAGAGATTCACCCCGCAACGAGCCGGGTTTACGCCTTCGGTGAGGTCGGTTGCGTACAACGCAGCCAACCTGCTTTCCAGAGTGTCATCCCCCTTGCGGTCCTGGGTGCCTGAGAGTTTCCGGGGCGGTTGCTCCTTCGGCGGCGTCCATAACGAAGCGAACGCTCTCTCCCGCTGGGGTCGTATGACATGTAATTTTGAACTCACTCCACACCGCGACTCGCATCACGATACACCGCGACTCGCATCACGATACACCGCGACTCGCATCACGATACACCCATGACACTAGGCGAGCGCGGGTGGGAGTCAACAGGAGCAACTGTGGATTAACGCGCGCGCTTGTTGCGGTTGTAGGTGAGTTGCTCATCGTTCAACTGCATCCCGATGAAAACCTTGAAGTCTTCTCCGACCTGTCCGGACTTGATCGGAATAGTCTGGGTTGTTTCGTCGATATAACCAATGTGGTTGCGGTTGCCTTCGAATTCAAAATCAAACGTAAAGGTTTCACGCGCGAGGATATTCTCAGCACCATCAGCGATCGCGATAAAATAGGAAATCTGAGCGTCCCGCGAGACAGATGCCGGGCCGCGCGTGGCCGAAAACAGCAATCGAAGGTCTATTTCAACAACGCCAGTGCCATCATCTTCGTCAATGTCCGTGTCGCAGAAGCCGCCAAACTCGGTAATTTCGGCCTCAAGCGTCACATCCGTGAGATCTCGCCCGGGCCCTGGTACAAATAGCGTCAACGCTGCAGCGTCCTGAACGATGCCGATCACCGGACAGGCCGGCGCAGGCTTTTCGGGGCCGCGCTGGCAAGCTGCCAAAACAAATATTGCGAGCAGGGCAAACCCCACACCGGTTTTTCCGGAAAAACGGGCCATCATCGTCAGAGTTTTCGTCCCTTAGAGGGTGTTGTGGGTACCGTCACAAAACGGCTTGTCGTCGGTCTGTTTACAGCAACAGAAGTAGATCGTCTGCGCCGTTTCGGATTCAAACATCACCGGTTGAAAATCAGTACCCTTATGCGCGCTGTCGCAGAAAGGCTGTTTTTCGCTTTTCCCGCATACACACCACCAATATTTGCGGCCAGGAATAACATCCACTGCAATCGGTTCTTTCTGGGCGATCACCGGGTCGGCCATAATATCTCTCCAAGACTGATTTATGCGATACGCCCGGCTTCCTTGCATCAGGCCGCAGCGCTACGATATGAGGTGCGTGCGGAAGAAACCGCCAGAAAATCTTACGAGAGCGACAGGTCCAGAACAAGGCCAGTCACACCATTCGACCCGTTTGCCGGACAAACAGCATCATGGCCAAGCCAGAACTCACCATCCTGCTCGCACAGCCCCGCGGTTTCTGCGCCGGCGTTGATCGCGCCATTCACATCGTGGAACTGGCTCTCGAGCGCTACGGGAAGCCGATCTATGTGCGGCACGAGATCGTGCACAACCGCTTCGTCGTCGAAAATCTGGAACGCAAAGGTGCGGTGTTCGTCGATGAGCTGGACGAGGTGCCCGAAGGCGCCAAGGTGATCTTCTCGGCCCATGGTGTGCCGAAATCCGTTCCGGACGAAGCCGAGCGCCGCGAATTGTTTTACCTCGATGCGACCTGCCCACTGGTCAGCAAGGTCCACAATCAGGCACAGCACCAGCAACGCAACGGTCGGCACCTTCTGCTGATCGGCCATGAAGGCCACCCCGAAGTGATCGGCACGATGGGGCAGCTTCCCGAAAATGCGATGACCCTGGTCGAAACCGAAGACGACGTCGCAAACCTCGATATCCCTGCGGGTACCCCGCTGTCCTATGTCACCCAGACGACCTTGTCGGTCGACGACACGGCCGCCATCGTTGCCTCCCTGCACAAGCGGTATCCGGACATCGCTGAACCCGGCTCTGAAGACATCTGCTATGCAACGACCAATCGTCAGGAAGCCGTCAAGGTCATTGCCGAGCGATGTGACGCTGTGATCGTGATCGGCGCCCCCAATTCGTCCAATTCCAACCGACTTGTCGAAGTGGCTCTACGCGCCGGCTGCGCGGACGCCGCCCTTGTGGAGCGCGCCAACACCATGGACTGGGACCGTTTTGCCAAGTGCCGCACGCTTGGCTTGACGGCAGGTGCTTCTGCGCCCGAAACATTGGTCGAAGAGTTTATCGATGCCTGCGGTGAACGATTTGATGTCACCATTGAACGGGTCACGCTGCGCGAAGAGAACATTCAGTTCAACCTGCCCCGTGCCCTAACGGCCTAAAACGATGGCTGTTTACACTGAGGTCTCCGACGACGAACTGCGCGACTTCATGCGCGAGTACAACATTGGTGACGTCGTCTCTATTAAGGGAATTGCAGAGGGCGTCGAGAATTCGAACTACCTGCTGCAAACGGTAACGGATTCGGACACACGCCCGCAGAGCTATATCCTGACTCTCTACGAAAAACGTGTACGACCAGAGGAACTCCCCTATTTCCTGGGGTTGATGGATCATCTGGCCAGCGGCGGCTTCTCCTGCCCGACACCCATCCACGGCCGCGATGGCGCCACCTTGCGTGAGCTCAGCGGACGACCTGCGGCGATCGTGTCATTCCTTTCGGGAATGTGGCCGCGCAAGGTGACCCCGCAACATTGCGCCGAACTGGGCGGGGCAATGGCACGTCTGCACCTGTCCGGCGCCGACTTCGACGGGTACCGGGACAACAACATGTCCGTGTCCGGCTGGGAAAAGCTTGTCGCCGCCACACAGGATCGTGCTGATGAGGTCGTGCCCGGCCTGTCTGAAACCATTGTTGGTGAACTCGAACATATTCGGGGAAACTGGCCGTCAGACCTGCCGCAAGGTGTGATCCACGCCGATCTGTTCCCCGATAATGTCTTCTTTCTGGGCGAACGCCTTTCGGGCCTGATTGATTTCTATTTCGCCTGCAATGACGCCCTTGCCTACGACATGGCAATTTGCATCAACGCATGGTGCTTCGAGGCTGATGCAAGCCTCAATATCACCAAGGCACGTGCGCTGTTGCGTGGCTATGCCTCGGTCCGCAAATTGTCCCAGGATGAATATGACGCCATCCCGGCACTGGCCCGTGGCGCGGCCTTGCGGTTTTTGCTGACGCGACTTTATGACTGGCTCAATCACGACGAAGCGGCTTTCGTACGCCCCAAAGACCCGCGTCAGTTCCTGGATCGACTTAGATTTCACCAGCAAGTCGATGGACCGGGCGCCTATGGCATTTCTTTTGACGACTTGAATGGATGAACAGTATGCCCCGCGTTGTAATTTTTACCGATGGTGCCTGTTCAGGAAATCCCGGCCCGGGCGGCTGGGGTGCAATCCTGCGTGCGGGTGACCACGAGAAGGAGTTGTCAGGTGGTGAAGACGAAACCACCAACAACCGGATGGAGCTGATGGCCGCCATTTCCGCGCTTGAGGAGTTGAAAGCACCGTCCCAGGTCGAGCTGCACACGGATTCCACCTACGTCAAAGACGGCATCACCAAGTGGATTCACAACTGGGAACGGAATGGCTGGAAAACGGCTGCCAAAAAACCCGTGAAGAATGTGGATTTGTGGAAACGTCTGCAGGCTGCCCTTGCGCGCCACGAGGTGTCCTGGCACTGGGTCAAGGGCCATGCCGGGCATCCCGACAATGAACGCGCTGACGAATTGGCGCGCATGGGGATCACGTCCCTGGGCGGTTGATCAGGACCGCACAAAAAACGGGGGCCGAAGCCCCCGTCTTCTATTCATGTCAGCAGATACTGCTTAGAGATTCTCGAGAATGCTCTCAGCAGAACTCTTTTCGAATGCGCCGGCTTCGTCGATCAGCACTTCCTTGACCGTCCCGTTCTCTACGATCATGGCGAAACGCTGGCTGCGCACGCCCAGACCGCGATCCACCAGGTCGAGCTCCATACCCAGCTGCTTTGTGAATGCCGCCGAACCGTCAGCGAGCATCATCACATTGTCGCCAACGCTTTGATCCTTGCCCCATGCTTCCATCACGAACGGGTCGTTGACGGCCATGCAGGCAATCGTATCGACGCCCTTTGCCTTGATTTCTGCGGCTTTCTGAACAAAGCCGGGCAGATGCTGCGCCGAGCAGGTCGGTGTGAAAGCACCGGGAACAGAGAACAGAACGACGGTCTTGCCGTTGAACAGATCATCTGTGGAAACCTGATTGATGCCGTCAGCAGTTTTGTGCGCCAGTGCGCCTGCGGGAATTTTTTCACCTGAATTGATAGCCATTTTGCCCTCCTCGAACGGGTGTGTGTCGTGTTGTTTCAAGCATGGAACATAGACGGTATCGGGAAAGATTCCAGCCCATCCTCACACAGTGTTTTCAGCGTGATGCGAGAACATTGGTGACACCGGCCGCGGCCAGCCCATTATAGACCGAGTCATCCGACAGAAGCTCCGGCAAAATCACGCCCTGCGGGGAGTCCGGGCCATAAATCACGTTGAACGGAATTCCGAACCGACTGAAGGACGCCAGATAATTCGCGATCTCGCTGCTCGGCTTCGTCCAGTCCGCGCGCATGCGTACCACCTTGCCCTGCTCGAACGCTGAAACGATGTCGGATGTATCAAGGACCCGCTTCTTGTTAACCTGACAGGTGATGCACCAGTCTGCCGTGACATCCACAAAGACCACCTTGCCATCTGCAACCATTGTCGGGATGGCCGCGAGATCAAATGGCACCCAGGCAGAATCCTTTGCCGCGACCTGCGACTGGTCCTGCACGCCAACGCCGATGGCCGGCAGAACGGTCGGAACCGCAAATGCGAAGACAGCAGCAACGGCCACTGCCGCCAGCACGCCGGGGCTGTTCTCGTTGGTTTTACGACGCGCCTGAACCGCGAATACGGCGAATACTGCAGCGATCAGCAGCGCCACGATGACGGCCCCTTCCAGGGACACCTGGACCGCCATCACGGACAGCAGCCAGATCGCTGTTGCAATCAACGCCAGTGCGAGAAATTTCTTCAAACCGTTCATCCAGGGTCCCGGGCGCGGCAATTTGGTTGCCAATGCCGGGAATAGCGCGACCAGAATAAACGGCAGGGCCATACCAACCCCGAGTGCGGCAAAGATCGAATAGATCTCCACCGGACCACGGCTGAGCGCAAAGCCAATGGACGTGCCCAGAAATGGCGCCGTACACGGGGTGGCGAGAACGGTAGCAAACGCACCCTGAAAAAACTGGCCGCCGAGCGAATGGCTGTTGCCTGCGGACACGGCCACATCAGAGACCTTTCCGGGCAGGCGCACTTCGAACAACCCCCACATATTGGCCGCAAACAGGGTGAGTATGATCACCAGGGCGATGACGAATAGCGGCTGCTGAAACTGGATCCCCCAGCCAACCGCAAGCCCTGCGGACTTCACGCCCACGGCCAGACTGGCCAGAGCCAGGAACGAAACGATAATTCCTGCTGTGGTCGCCAGAAACCCGAGGCGCACGTCCTTCGGATCTCCACCGCCATGACTGACAACCGACAACAGCTTGATAGAGATCACCGGGAGCACGCAGGGCATCAGGTTGAGGATCAGCCCTCCGACCAGTGCCAAAGCCATAATCGACAACAATGCCGGAAGGTCCAACCCGCCCGCATCAATCGCGGCAAGACCGTTCAGACTCGGAATGGCACGGCTCTCGATACTGCGCGCGCCATCAATCAATGTGAACACAACCGGGTCGCTCTTCAGATCGACCGGGGCACCTTCTCCGAAGACATCCTCAGCCCCGACCGAGGCGAGAACCAGCCGTCCTTCGTCATGAAACTCAAAGCTTGGTTTCGAGAAGATCGCATCTTCATGACCTTCGACCAGAAGATCGGGATTCTGAAACGGCGTCTGGGCACGGAAGGCGGCGCGAATCAATGGCTTGGACGCCGGCCCGGTGACCTCCGCGCCCTCAAAGACAAGACCGGCACGACTGCCGTCACCTGGAACCTGATTCTGATACTGATCAATCAGGTTGGCATGCTCGCTGGGCATGGCGGGACCTGCTGGCAGGTCCAACGAGGCCTCGAAAGTGTGGGGAATACAGACGTCATCACAAATCAGCAGATCGACCCGGGCGCGCAGGTTGACCCCTTCGCCGGGCTTCGCAATCTGGGCATTGATCGGGAAAACAACAGACTTCTGATACCCGAATGTCTCAAGATCGTAGTAGTTGAAACGCACCGGTGCCGGCCACTGGAACTGCGCCGCAGCGAGATTGCCGCTACCGTCCCATTCAACAAATGGCGGAATGCCCGCATCACCGGGAGATCGCCAGTAAGTCTTCCAGCCATCCTCGAGCCGCACCTCTATCCCCAAAGGAATAGTTTCAAGGTCCCCGACAGCGGATGCCGCGGAAATCAGGCGAATATCGGCCTTTGGTCCATCCAGCCAATCCGTTGCCGCATCACCAAATGCAGTGCCTGCCCAAAAAATGGCCTGAAATGCGATGAAAATCGCGGCAATGCGCTTGATACCAGAGATTTGCGTTATCATCGTAGTTAAGCCCCGACCGGTTCTGTACGGTCAAACAATTGCATATTGATCGTTGATATATAGGAAGCCTTTGCCCCGAATATACCGCCTGGCCGCTCAATCGGCCTCACAATTGCGTGTCGTTAAACTGTACTGCGCAGGACAGCAGCACGGGAGATCAGCATGACCGAGAACATCAGAGACAATGACGACAATTTCGTCGGCCAGGTCCTGCTGGCCATGCCCGCCATGAGCGATCCGCGGTTTGAACGATCTGTGATTTTTGTCTGCGCACATAACGAAGACGGAGCCATGGGTGTCGTCATCAACAAAACCATCGATTCCATCGATTTCCGCGAACTTCTGGACCAACTGGACATTCCTGTAAATGATGCGGCCCGGGACGTCGCTGTTCATTTCGGCGGGCCCGTGGAAAATCAACGCGGGTTTGTCCTCCACTCCATCGACTATCGCCACGACGATACGCTTGTCGTGGACGATCAGGTCGGACTGACCGCCACCCTCGACGTGCTGCGCGACCTGGCGCAAGGGCAAGGACCGGAGAACTCCATCCTCACTCTGGGCTACGCGGGTTGGGGACCAGGCCAGCTGGAAGCCGAATTTCAGGAAAACGCGTGGCTATCGGTCCCGGCGAGCAGCGATCTGCTGTTCAAGGTTGCGAACCACGACAAATGGGAACGCGCATTCAACAGCATCGGGGTCGACCTGTCTGTGCTCTCGGGCACATCCGGTCGCGCCTGACAGCACTCAAACCGTTTTCCCGCGCGCCCATCGTGCAAGCGTGTAAACCGCAAACCCCGCAGCAAGTGCAAACAGGGCATATCCGCTGAATTCAAACGCGCCGCCAACGCTGATCCGCGTGGCGAGCGGCACGCTGTAGAACGGCGATGCGAACTGTCCCAGGAAAAACAGAGTTGTCAGCGCACCCAGCGCGCGACCGCGTACCCGCATCGATGCGCGAGATATGATTGCCATATTCGTATTTGGCAGGAATGCACCGACAGAAAGCCCCCCCACAGCCATTGCGATCATGGTTTCGGTGAAGCTTGTCGCTTGCGACGTCAGGACGTAGCCAAGTCCCGCAAATCCGAATATCAGCGCGAATATCGCCTCCGAACTGAGGTGCGCGCGAATACGCCGATAAGCTAACGAGGTCAAACCAGCGGACAAATTGAACATGCCGATTGCAAGACCCGCACGGGTCGGATCACTTACACCGATCTCAATCAGGAAAAACTGTGTCTGGGATGGAATCATGAACAGGATGACCATTCCCAGGAAAGTCAGCCCACAGAAGAAGGCAATCGCACGCCATTGCTGCATGGTCGGCAGCGGTTCTGGCGGTTTGCCTGCCGCTTCATTCGAAACAGGCTCGTAAAGGCTTATCAACATCAGGGGAATCAGCAGGAATGCAACAGCAAACAGCGAAAAACCCACGCGCCAGTGAATTTCAGCAAGCAGTCCGGCGATCACAACAAAGATGAGCGTGCCGAAAGACATGAAGGCGCCCTGTAATCCGGCGACCCGGTTCCGCTCATCCCCGGCATAGTAGTCGCCAATAAGCGCCGTGACACTGGTCATGATTCCAGCCAGAAACACCCCCAGAATCGCACGGCTTATCAGGATTGCTGTAAGTGATTCGAGGATCAGAACAGAGACCCCGGACGCCCCGTACATCAGGGATGAGATGATCAGCACATTCCTACGCCCAAACCGGTCCACCGCATAGCCCACGAACGGGCCCGACAGCGCGATAAACAGCATCGGCATGGTCAGCACCATGCGGGACAGAAGTTCCGGGTTTTCGAGATGCGCGAAATCAGCCTGCAGCGCAGGAAGCCCTGGTGCGATTGCCGAGGGGGCGAGAAAAGCCAAACCGCTGGTCAGCAGGATGGTCCACATTCGCAACCGTTTACGTGCGGCAATCTTCTCCGAAATGGCCGTGTCAGGCATTGTCACGCCGCAACGCGTGATCTTCGGTCAAAATTGAAAAGAGCAAGTGATCCTGCCAGGTTCCACGAATTTTCAGATACTTGCGTGCAAACCCATCCTCGGAAAACCCGCTTCCCAGCAACAGGTTCCGGCTACGGTCATTGTGCGGCAGACATGCAGCTTCAACCCGGTGGAGGGACAATTCACCAAAGCTGAATTTCAACAGAAGGTCCAGACCTTCGCGCATGTAGCCCTGACCGGCATAGGCTTCGCCCATCCAGTAACCAAGCGTGCCGCATTGGGCGACGCCCCGGCGGACATTCGAAAGACTGATACCTCCAACCAGCGCTGAACTCTGTCGATCGAACAGAAACATGCTGTAACCACTGTCGTTGCGCCAATCGCTCGCATACCGATTAAGCCGGCGATAGAACGCATCCCGGCTCAGGGCATCGCTCGGCCAGGTCGGCTCCCACGGCTCTAGAAACTTCCGACTCCCGGCACGAAGTTCGGCGTAGTCGCGCCAGTCTTTCTCTAACGGGGCCCGCAATAATGTATTTGTGCCGCTCAGGCGTACACCCGAAGCATTTGTCGACAGCGATCGAAACAGTCTCATCGCCCCAAACCTCGCCAACTAGGCAGCCAGACGGTTTTGAATGGCCGCGAGCGTCGCAATATTCGACGCAGGGCCAACCGTGGCAAGGCTGGGCTTGGACGCAAATGTCTTCCGGGCAACATCGGCCAGCATTTCCGGGGTAACCCGGTCAATTTTCTCAACCAGTTCGGGAACGGAGACAACTCGATTGTAGAGCAGCAACTGCTGACCGGCCCGTTCACTGCGCGCACCTGTGGATTCCATACCCATCAACAGGCCTGATTTCAGCTGAGTGCGTGCGCGGACGATTTCGGCTTCACTCAAACTGTCCGCAAGACGCGTTATTTCACCGCACAATGCCGGAACGAATTCTTCGATCAAATCCGGACCTGTTCCGGCATAAACGCCAAACACGCCGCCATCCGAAAACCCGGAAAGGAACGTGTCGATCGAATAGACCAGCCCGCGACGTTCGCGAATTTCCTGAAACAGTCGTGACGACATGCCACCGCCGAGCAAGCTCGAAAGGACTGAAAGCGCGTAATAATCATCTGTACCGACGGGCACACCCTCAAACCCCATCACGAAATGGACCTGCTCCAGATCGCGGGTCTCGCAATGCTCCCCGCCGCCATAGTGGGAGGCCGTAAAGCTCTCAGGATCACCTGCAGGAATATCGGAAAAATGCGCTTCGCCGAGGGCAACCAGAGCCTCATGGGAAATGTTTCCAGCCGCTGCCAGAACCAGAGCACCGCCCCGATAGTGCTTGCCGTGAAATCCGGCAATCACGTCCCTCGGCATCTGACCAACAACATCGGCCAGCCCCAAAACGGGGCGCCCCATCGGCTGATCAGGAAAGGCCACAGCCTGAAAATTGTCGAAGACCACATCGTCGGGCGTGTCGTGCGCCTGACCAATCTCCTGCAAAACGACCGACCGTTCCCGGCTGAGTTCATCTTCATCAAACAGAGAGTTCTGGACAATATCGGCGATCACATCGACAGCGAGGCTCACATCATCCTTTAGAACCTTCGCGTAATATGCCGTCACCTCGCGCGCGGTATACGCGTTAATATGGCCACCCACATTCTCGATGGATTCCGCGATCTCCGGCGCCGTACGGCGGGCGGTTCCCTTGAACATCATATGTTCGAGCAGATGGGCCACGCCGTTCGTCTCAACCGGCTCAAACCGTGCACCGGCGCGCACCCAGACACCCACCGAGACAGATTCAACGGTCGGCATAGGGTCCGTAACGACGCGGACGCCGTTGGCTAGCGTGGTGATCTGGACAGTTTCCATAGAGTTCCCTGTTCGCCTATTGGGACGCGGCATGCGCGCAGACATAGTCACGCACAGCCTTGAAGTCGTTGTCGAGGGTTTCCGCAGATTCATCTCTGCCAAGCAAGTCCGAGAGATGCGGCGGCAAATCCGGACGCACGCCAGCCGCTTTCTCTACCGCGTCGGGAAATTTTGCAGGATGTGCCGTGGCCAGAACAATACGTTGGGTGCCATCGCGCGGCGTTTTCCGAGCCGCTCCCACAGCAACCGCCGTGTGCGGATCGAGCAATATCCCGCAATCGTCATGGACCGACTTGATCACATCAAGGGTCTCGACATCGTCTAGCCTCTGGGCCAGGAAAAGATCGCGCGCCTCGGCGCTCAATCGGGAGGCATCCGGCAAAACACCATCCGCACGAAAGGTCTGCATTGCCGCCGAAACTGCCGCACCATCACGATCCAGAAGATCAAACAACAACCGTTCGAAGTTGCTCGACACCTGTATATCCATACTCGGCGAGAGCGACGGTTCGACCGCCGTGATCGACATGTCCCCCTGATCGAAGAAGCGATACAGAATGTCGTTCCGGTTGGACGCCACCACCAGCTTTTCAATGGGAAGGCCCATCTTTCGTGCAGTATAGCCTGCATAGACATTGCCAAAATTACCTGTGGGCACAACGAAGGAGAGCTTCGCATCCGGAACGGGCAGTTTGGCTGCCGCCGCAAAGTAGTATGCGGTCTGACCCATCACACGAGCCCAGTTGATCGAATTCACAGCTGACAGGTTCAGCGAGTCACGCAGAGCATGATCTGCGAACATGGCTTTCACCAGATCCTGGCAATCATCGAATGTCCCGCGCAGAGCGATATTGTAGACATTTTCAGCCTGTACCGTTGTCATCTGACGACGCTGGACTTCCGATACCCGTCCCTCAGGGAAAAGCATAAAGATATCGAGATTGTCGCGATCACGGCAGGCTTCAATAGCAGCCGAGCCGGTATCGCCGGACGTCGCCCCGACAATCGTCAAATGTTCGCCACGCTTTCCAAGCACATGATCAAACAGGCCGCCGAGCAGCTGCAGGGCAAAGTCCTTAAATGCCAGAGTCGGGCCATGAAATAGCTCGAGCAACCATGTGTCGTCATCGAGTTGTCGAAGTGGCGCAATCGCGGGATCGCGAAATTCATCGTAAGCCTGATCAACAATACGTGTGAGTTCGGCATCACTGACGAGCGTATCTTCGATAAACGGCCGCACGATGCGTG
The DNA here is from genome assembly GCA_018666195.1 of Alphaproteobacteria bacterium. Lineage (GTDB taxonomy): Bacteria > Pseudomonadota > Alphaproteobacteria > UBA6615 > UBA6615 > JABJAG01. Next base: position 10,486 of record JABJAG010000226.1, on the reverse strand, counting down.
TGACGATCTGGGTGTAGCTCAGAGGAGCAAGGGCCGCGATCTCTGCCAGACTGACATGCGGCCACTCAGTCGGCACAAACAACCCGCCATCGCGCGCCAGGCCGCTCAACAGCACATCCTCAAACGTCTGTTCGGACGTCGAGCCTCTGGTACTCACATACTTCACGGACATATCCTTCGCAGAAAAGCGCGCTAACCTATCCAAGGTGCATGGGGGACACAAGGTGACGAAAGCTACGCGTCGCCGAGATACCGGTGCCGCAAATGGTCGAGAAACACCTGCGGATTAAGCGGCTCACCGGTCGCGGCCGTCAGCAATTCCTCAGCCGAGCAAAATGAACCCTGTCCATGCACGTGGGTGCGCAGCCATCCGATCAGGGGAGACAACTGGCCAGCAGAAATGTCTTCGGCCAGATTGGGGAGATCACGTTGGGCAGCCCCATAAAGCTGGGCCGCCGCCATAGCACCAAGTGTATAAGTCGGGAAATAGCCAAATGCCCCTGATGGCCAGTGAACATCCTGCAAACAACCCAAACGATCGTCAGGTGGCGCAATTCCCAGCAAGTCCCGCATGCCATCGTTCCAGGCACCGGGCAAATCACCCAACGGCAAATCACCAAAGAGCAGTGCGCGCTCCAGGCGATAGCGCAGTACCACATGCAGTGGATAGGTTACTTCGTCCGCATCGACCCGGATAAACCCGCGTTCGACACGCGTATAGAGACGATAGAAGTTCTCAACCTCCCAGGCGGTTCCGTCAGCCCCAAACGCAGCCTGCATATGCGGCATCGCAAACTCCAGAAACGGGCGCGAGCGACTGACCTGCATTTCAATCAACAGTGACTGGCTTTCATGAATAGCCATACCCAACGCCTTGCCGACAGGCTGGTAACGCCAGAGCTCCGGCAGCCCGGCTTCATAAAGCGCATGACCTGTTTCGTGCAGAACGCCCATCAGGGATTCTGTAAAATCCTCTTCACTGTAGCGTGTTGTGATCCGGACATCGCCTGCAGCGCCGCCACAGAACGGATGGTGGCTGATATCCAGGCGTCCAGCCCCGAAATCGAACCCCAGAGCGTCCATCAGCTTTGTTGCCAGCGCGCGTTGGATCGCCACAGGAAACGGACCATCAGGCAGCACCGGTGCAGGTTTGGAAGCCTGATGCGCAAGCACCTCCTCGACAAACCCGGGAAGATCGCGCGCCAGCGCCCCAAACAGGGGGTCGAGCTGATTTACCCGCGTGCCAGCTTCGAACTCATCAAGCAGCGCATCGTAGGGATCGAGCTCGAACGCTTCTGACCGCGCTTGCGCAATATCACCAACGCGATCGATCACGGTCTGCAGAGCAGGCACGAGGCTTGCAAAATCATTCGCAGCGCGTGCCCCACGCCATTTAATCTCGCAGACTGCATTGGCCCGCGCAGCAGCTTCAACCAGATCTCCCGGCACCGCGGCGGCATAGGCGTAGCTACGCTGCATCTCACGCAAATTGGCCGCGTCCCAACTTTCCGCGTCAGCATCCTGAAACGCTTCCTGTGCTGCCAGAAGATTTTCGCCGACGGATGAATCCACCAGCAGTTCATGCCGCATCACGCTCAATGTCGCTATCTGCTCCGCGCGCCCTTCAGCGCTGCCTTCAGGCATTGTGGTGGCCTGATCCCAATCGAGGATTCCGAGCGCATCGCCGATCAGTGATGCACGGCGAAACCTGTCGGTGAGAGCTTCATAGGACGAGTTTGTGGAGAATGCTTTTTGTTCGCTCACGAGGGCTCCCGACGCCAATGGAAAACAATGAAGATCACGAACAGCACGCCACCGACGCCGTACCAGGTTCCGGCATACTGCAAATGATTGTTCCGCAAGTTCACGTCCGGCACCGCGCCGGCTGGCAAGGCTTCCGGCATCTGAACATTCGGGCCAGCCTCAACATAGAATCCAACCCCGTTCGAAAGGCCTGACGCGGCAAGCAGATCGGGCTCCTTCATGTGAAACCAGGTATTGGTCGCCGGCTCGTTTGGCGGCAGGAACGGCGTCGCCTCAGTGTAAGCCCGCACATAGCCGTTCAGGGTGATACGTACGACAGGTTCTTCTGGAATATTTTCAATGGGGCCGCGCGGGATCCACCCTCGATCAACCATGATCGTTCCTTGCCCTTTATCAAGCTCCATCGGCACGACCATATGTGATCCCTGATTGCCGTTGTGGACGCGATTGAGCAGGCGGTAGCGGAGGTCGTTACGCAACACGCCCGAGACGGTTATCGGCCGGTACTCAAACGCTTCGGGTGAACCAACAGCGCGCGCCGCCGCATAATCCAGCGGCGGAGACGCGATGCGGTCCATGCGCGTCTGGATCAGATCGTTCTTCCATGTCAGGCGTTGCACCTGCCATGTTCCAAGTGACATCAGCAGAACAAATACCGGAATGAAGACAATTGTCGCCCAGAATGTTGGTCGAAATCGCATGTCAGGTTGCGCCAATATTCACTAGCGTGTCTTGTCCGCGACGTCGTCGACATCATGCCGGAATTGTTGCGCAATCAGCCATGCCTTGAACGGACGCATCAAAGCGATGGCGCCGACCACGATGATCGGCAACCAAATCACAAAATGAACCCAGATCGGCGGCTCAAAGGCGAACTGAAACCATGCCGCAAGCGGCAAGATGATCGCGCTGTAGAGGACAATGATAAAAAACGCCGGGCCGTCGTCCGCGTTCAATCGCCCGTAATCAAAGTCGCAAACCGGACAATGGTCGCGAATCGTTAGCAAGCCGACAAAAAGTTTGCCCTGTCCGCACCGCGGACAGGCACAGCGCAAGCCGGTCTTGATACTGGATTGTCTTGGAAAGTAGTCGACCACGCAGCCTCAAAAGGTCAGGCGAAGGTTCCCCAGACGTAGATGAAGCAGAACAGGAACAACCACACCACATCGACAAAATGCCAGTACCACGCAGCTGCTTCGAAACCGAAGTGATGATCCTTCGTAAAATGCCCTTTCGAGCAACGCCACCAGCAAACACCCAGAAACAATGTTCCGATGATCACATGGAAGCCATGGAAACCCGTCGCCATATAGAAGACCGACGAATAGATGCCATCGCGGAACCCGAAGGGTGCGTGGGCATACTCAAAGGCCTGCAACAGACTGAAGATCACGCCCAACATCACTGTGAAGCCGATCATCTTCGCCGCGTGCTGCATCTTGCCAGCTAGAATGTCGTGATGCGCCCAGGTCACCGTGAAGCCCGAAGACAGAAGGATCAGGGTGTTGAGAAGCGGCAGATCAAAGGGGTTGAAGACCTGCACACCTTCCGGCGGCCAGACGCCGCCTGCCGCCTCTTTTGGATAGAGGCTGGCATCGAAAAAGGCCCAGAACCAGGCAGCGAAGAACATCACCTCGGAAATGATAAACAACATCATGCCATAGCGCAGACTGATCTGAACCACGCTGGTGTGCATCTTCTGGAAGGTCGCTTCGTCGATCACGTCGCGCCACCAGCCCATCATCGTCATCAACGCAACGATAAGGCCAGGCGCTACAGCCCACAGTCCAATGGTTTTAAAGAACGGCTCAGCGCCAGTACCGAACACCGATGGGTGCATGAAAATGATCAGGCCAATGGCCATCAACAAGCCACCAAAGGAACCAACAATGGGCCAGGGGCTCGGGTCCACCATGTGATAGGGGTGGTTGCCCTTTCCGTGATCGTCTGCGTGATCGCTCATGCTCGTGTCTCTTTCAGCGGTGTTTCTTAGTTCACTTGGATATTGGTTTGGGTCGCAACCGCAGCAGCCTTGCGCTCGGCATCGGCGTCGTGGTCGCGGAAAAATGTATAGCTCAATGTGATCGCCGTGACATCGTCGAGGTTCCTGTCCTCAACAATAGCCGGGTCCACAAAGAAGGTGACCGGCATCTGTGCGTGCTCACCCGCGCCCAGGGTCTGCTCAGTGAAGCAGAAGCACTCGATCTTCACAAAGTACGGCGCAGCCTTGAGCGGTGTGACGTTAAACGTCGCGGTCCCTGTTACGGACTCACTCTGATTGTTTTCAGCTTCGAAAAAGGCCAGACCCGTTTCACCAACATGCATATCAATGCTGCGCTGCACCGGCTTGAAACGCCAATCCAGCGAAGGTTCGATATCGCTGTTAAACCGAATGGTGATCGGGCGATCGGTCAGAATCTCTTCGCTCTCGGGCCCACTGGCCTCGACCAGCGGCGTGCCAGCAAAACCGAACTTCTGGCAGAATGCGCGATAGGCTGGAACCGTGGCATAGGCAAACCCGTTCATCACCACGACCATGGCAACGAGGCCGGCAAATACATAACGATTACGACGACGGCGCTGATCCCGACTGGCTTGTTCGATCATCCGAGCAACCCCGCGCGGGCGACAAACACCAGATAGAACACTCCGATCAGCCCCAGAATAACCGCCGCCATGGCGTAATTCTTTCCACGCTGTTCACGGTGACGTTCACTGAGATATCGCTTTGCCATCACGCAATCACCCGCCTAGGCCAAGCAGGGTGTCTGCCAGCAACAGGGCAAAAATCAGAAAAAGGTACAGCAGCGAGAACTTGAACATCGCGCGCGCAGCCTGATCTTCGGCCGCAACAGGCTCACGTATCACACGCACGGCACTCACGATAAACGCCAACCCGAGAACCGCAGCCCCCACGGCATAAAGCAATCCAGTGCCACCCAGAAAATAAGGAGTCAGGCTAACTGGCAGCAGAAGCAGCGTGTACACCAGCATCTGACGCTTGGTCGAAACACGACCGGCAACCACAGGCATCATCGGCACACCCGCGCGCGCGTAGTCACCGCTGCGGTAGAGGGCCAACGCCCAGAAATGCGGCGGGGTCCAGAGAAAGATGATTGCGAACAATGCGATTGGCACCAGAGTGATATCACCGGTTACAGCAGCCCACCCGATCATCGGCGGGAACGCACCTGCTGCCCCACCAATCACGATGTTCTGTGGCGTCCGCCGCTTCAGCCAGACCGTATAAACAAAGACATAAAACAGGATGGCCAGAGCCAACAGCCCGCCGGCGACCAGATTGGTCGTCAGAGACATCAGCACAACCGAGAGCAGCGCCAGAACCACCGCAAAGCCAAGCGCATCACTGGGCGTAACACGACCAGCCGGCAATGGGCGGTTGGCCGTGCGTGTCATGAGCGCATCAATATCGCGCTCGTACCACATGTTCACCGCTCCAGCGGCACCCGAGCCAACAGCGATACAAAGGATCGCGACAACAGCCAGCAATGGATGCAATGTGCCTGGAGCTACAAACAAACCCACCGCGCCGGAAAACACGACAAGCGTCATCACCCGCGGCTTCAGCAGTGCCACAAAATCCGACACGCGCGACACCGGCGCTTCGACAAGCGCGGCACCATCAGTGCGGTTCAGATAGGCGGCGTCAGCCACAGCTCAGCTCCGTATTCTGCCGCGCTTAGTGCGCAGCTTCCGGCTTGATGATCGGCAGTTCTTCATGAGTGTGATGTGGTGCTGGTGATGCCACAGTCCACTCCAGCGTGGTCGCGCCCTCACCCCAGTAATTGCCTTCAACTCGGCGGCCCGAGGTCAGCGCCTTCACCACAATGAAGATGAACAGCAGAATACCAATGGCCGAAAGATATGAACCGTATGAGGAAACTGCGTTCCAGCCCGCATAGGCATCCGGATAGTCCGGATAACGGCGCGGCATACCGGCAAGGCCCAGGAAATGCTGCGGGAAGAAGGTCAGGTTCACACCGATGAACGTGATCCAGAAGTGCAGCTTCGCCAATGGCTCGCTGTACTGACGCCCGGACATCTTGCCGAACCAGTAATAGAAGCCGGCAAAAATCGAGAAGACAGCACCCAGACTCAACACATAATGGAAATGAGCCACCACGTAATAGGTGTCATGCAAGGCCAGATCGAGGCCAGCATTGGCCAGCACGACACCGGTCACACCACCCACGGTGAACAGGAAGATAAAACCAACCGACCAGAGCATGGGCGCGTCCATTCGCACTGAACCACCCCACATGGTCGCAATCCACGAAAAGATCTTGATCCCCGTGGGCACCGCAATCACCATTGTGGCGACGGTAAAGTAAACGCGCGTGTCGACATCAAGGCCAACTGTGAACATGTGATGGGCCCAGACGATGAACCCGACAAACCCAATGCCAACCATGGCGTAGGCCATACCGAGATAGCCGAAGACCGGCTTCTTCGAGAAGGTCGAGACGATCTGACTGACGATGCCGAAACCCGGCAAAATCATGATGTAGACCTCAGGATGGCCGAAGAACCAGAACAGATGCTGGAACAGAATCGGATCACCACCGCCTGCGGCGTCGAAGAAGGATGTGCCGAAATTGCGGTCCGTCAGCAACATGGTGATCGCACCGGCTAGCACTGGAACAGCCAGAACAAGAAGGAAGGCGGTGACCAGTTCGGCCCAGATGAACAGCGGCATGCGATGCAGGGTCATCCCCGGCGCGCGCATGTTGAAGATCGTGGTGATGAAGTTGATCGCGCCAAGGATCGAGGAGGCACCCGCCAGATGAAGCGCAAAGATCGCCATATCAACCGATGGTCCGGGACTGCCGGCCGCCGATGAAAGCGGAGGATAAATGGTCCAGCCTGTTCCTGCACCGCCTCCCATGAACGTACTTGCAACAAGAAGCAGGAAGGCCGGAGGCAGCAGCCAGAAGGAAATGTTGTTCATCCGCGGGAACGCCATATCCGGTGCGCCAACCATCAAAGGTATGAACCAGTTGCCAAAACCGCCAATCATGGCCGGCATAACCACGAAGAACACCATGATCAGGCCATGGGCTGTGATCACGACATTCCACCAGTGACCATCAGGCGAACCATCGGCGTTCAGGAAGAACTGCATCCCCGGTTCCGCCAGTTCCAGCCGCATCATGATCGAGAAGATGCCACCAATGATGCCCGCGACAATCGCGAACGTCAGGTACATCGTGCCGATGTCCTTGTGGTTCGCCGAGAAAGCCCAGCGCTTCCAGCCGGTGGGCGTATGATGATCGTCGTGCGCGTGATCGTCTGTATGAGCGTGTGCGTCAGCCATCGTAAATTCTCCTAGCCGCGCTATTGCGCAGTCGCGGGTGTATCAACCGCTTCGTTTCTCACAACCTGGATCGGACGCGGCGAAAGATCATTTTCGCTTCCTCCGTACTGGGCCTGTGCCTTGGTCACCCAGGCATTGAATTCGGCTTCGGTCACCGCGCGAATGGCCAACGGCATGTAGGCATGTCCCGCACCGCAAAGCTCTGAGCACTGGCCGTAATACATGCCCGGCTCATCAATCTCGAACCAGGTCTCGTTGGTACGTCCCGGTACGGCGTCGATCTTGGAACCAAGTGCCGGCATCGCAAAGGCATGCAGCACATCCGAAGACGTCACCAGAACACGCACTTTCTTGCCGACCGGAAGAACGAGGTCTTCATCGGTGGCCAACAAGCGTGGCTGACCCTCCTTGAGTTCGTTCTCGGGAACCATGAAGGCATCAAAAGTGAAATCACCATGATCAGGATATTCGTAAGACCAGTACCACTGGCGTCCGATCACCTTGATCGTGATATCAGCATCAGCCGTATCGTCCGTCGCATAGAGCAGCGGCAACGAGAAGAAACCAATCACAAACAGAATGACCACCGGAATGACGGTCCAGAGAACCTCAATCGTGGTGTTGTGGGTCACCTTCGAAGGGTTCGGGTTCTTGCTCTCGCGGAAACGGACGATCGCATAGAGCAACAGCACAAGCACGAAGATCGAAATCGCAAAGATCACCCAAAGCAGAAGGTCGTGAAACGACGCCATCTGCTCCATGATCGGCGAGTGCGCCTCCTGGAAACCAAGTTGCCACGGTGTCGGTTGCTGCGCCAAAGCCGGCGCGGCAAACGTCCCAAACAATGCCGCCAGACCAAACAGGCCCAGACCGCGCGTCAGGTGAAATCGGATTTTCGTCATACGATCGCTTCCATCTGGCGGGCGTTCACGCAAAATTACCTCGCGCGCAAGCCCGTCCCCAAAACCTTCGAACGGGTCAAAAAATACCCCAGAGCACCGCGCCCAACAAGTCATCCACCATGTCTTCCAAGGCCTTGGGACACCATGTCGCAGCGCCCCGAAACGGGTCCTGTACACCGGAAATCGGGCTTCCACTGCTGACAATCGATCCCGATCCTCCCATATTGTTGAACAGGGTCACTCCTTTGACCCCCTTTAAATCAGCAAATGGCACGCCCCAATGACCGATATTGCCCGCACCGACGATTTGTTTTTCACCCGCACAGGCATGGAACCCGACCGGGTCACACGTCAGGTGGGCGAAGCACTGGACGGCGCCGATGACGGCGAACTGTTCCTCGAATACAGACAGAGCGAGAGCATCACCTTTGATGACGGTCGGGTCCGCAATGCCAGTTTCGACACCACCCAGGGGTTTGGATTGCGCTCGGTCGCCGGTGAGGCAACGGGCTATGCCCATTCCACCGAACTGAGTGAAGCCGCCATCACCCGAGCCAGCGATACGGTCCGTGCTGTGCGCACCGGTTCAGGCGGCACGGTGGCCGAACCGCCGGCAAACACCAATCGCGACCTCTACACCGACACAAATCCGCTCGGCGAGATGGACTTCGAAGACAAGGTCAAACTGCTGGCCGAAATCGACGCCTATGCCCGTGACGCGGACACCCGGGTCCGACAAGTCACCGCATCTCTGGCCGGAACATGGCAAGCCGTTCAGATCCTGCGTGGTGACGGCGAGCGCCGTGGCGATATTCGCCCGTTGGTCAGATTGAATGTCTCGCTCATGGTGGGTCAGGGCGATCGTCAGGAAACCGGTTCGCATGGTGTGGGTGGTCGCGCCATCTACGATCAGTGGATATCCCCGGAAAATTGGCAATCACAAGTCGATGAAGCGCTGCGTCAGGCCTTGGTAAACCTCGAATCCGTACCCGCACCTGCCGGTGAGATGCCGGTGGTTCTCGGACCGGGCTGGCCCGGCGTTCTGCTGCATGAGGCCATTGGCCATGGTCTCGAAGGTGACTTCAACCGCAAGAAAACCTCGGCCTTCGCCAATCTTCTTGGTGAACGGGTGGCAGCCCCCGGTGTCACCGTTGTCGATGATGGAACCCTGCCCGACCGCCGCGGCTCCATCACCATCGATGATGAAGGCACCCCCAGCGGGGCCAACGTGCTCATCGAGGACGGTATTCTGAAGGGTTACATGCAGGATCGGCTCAACGCCCGCCTCATGGGTGTGGCCCCAACAGGAAACGGACGTCGCCAGTCTTTTGCACACCATCCCATGCCCCGCATGACCAACACCTACATGCTCGACGGCACCGCCAACCCCGAGGAGTGTATCAAGGCTGCGAAAACCGGCATCTATGCCGTCAACTTCGGCGGCGGGCAGGTCGACATCACCAATGGCAAATTCGTGTTCAGCTGTACCGAAGCCTACATGATCGAAGACGGCAAACTCGGCGCCCCAGTGAAAGGTGCGACACTGATCGGCAATGGTCCCGACGCGCTGACCCGGGTAAAACTCATCGGAAATGATTCCAAGCTCGACGATGGCGTCGGCACTTGCGGCAAAGACGGACAATCCGTCCCCGTCGGTGTGGGCCAGCCCACTATGATGCTTGAATCTCTCACGGTCGGTGGCACGGCCGTCTGACCGGGATTCCACCCATGCGTTCTCGTCAGGTGAGCATCACGATTAATTTGTCACTCTGATCATCCTGATCGCAGATAATGTCCTTCGCATGACAACCAAGCCAGCGCATTTGCTGGCCATGAGGAACTTCGATGCCCGATGAGGGACGCATACAGGAGCCTGACGCGCAGGCCGGTGACGCGATGACCGCGCCACCAAAACGCCAAACTGGCACGTATATCCGCGGCGGCGTGATTGTCGGAATCGTCGTTCTGGCCGTCATCGGTGCGGGCCGTTGGGCCTATTGGCAATGGAGTCATGTGAGTGAAACCGACGCCCGCATTTCGGCCGACACGGTCGCGATATCAAGCCGTGTCGCAGGCTGGATTGTCGCGCTGCCAGTGACCGATGGCGAAAAGGTCTCCACCGGCAAACTCCTCATTGAAATAGATTCCCGACAATCCAAACTGAAATTGACCGAGTACGGTGCGCGTATCGGGGGCCTGACAGCCGCGCGCGCGCAGATCGCCTCGGAAATCGAACTGATCGATCACACATCCGCAAGCCGGGTTGAAGCTGTGCGGTCGCGCGCAGATGCGGCCCGGGTGGCGGTGAAATCCAGTCGCGAACAGTTCGAACTGGCCCGCGCCGATTTCGAGCGCACACGCTCCCTGCTCAAAGACCAGATCGTGTCGAGACGCCGTCTCGATCAGGTTCAAAATGCTCTCAGCCAGGCGCAGGAGCGAAACCAGAAAGCCCAGGCGGATCTGGCAGCAGCGCTGGCAGATGTCG
>JABJAG010000225.1 GCA_018666195.1 Alphaproteobacteria bacterium | reverse complement strand
CCGCAAATCAGCGTCCGCGATATCCACATCTACCTCTTCGGCTTCCGGAAGCACAGCAACGGTCGCCGCAGATGTATGAATACGCCCGCTGCTTTCGGTCTCGGGCACACGTTGCACCCGGTGCACACCAGACTCATATTTCAGGCGAGCAAACACATCGCTGCCCGAAATGCTCGAAACGATTTCCTTGAAGCCGCCGATTCCGGTGTCACTGGCATCCATGATCTCAACCTTCCAGCCCCGGTTCTCGGCATAGCGCTGATACATCCGAAACAAATCCGCTGCAAACAGTGCCGCTTCGTCGCCACCCGTGCCCGCGCGAATTTCGAGGATGGCGTTCTTCCTATCCGCCTCATCCTTGGGCAGAAGCATGAATTTGAGCGCCTGCTCTGCGACAGGTTCGCGTTCGCTGAGCTCGGTCAGTTCGAGCTCCGCCAGTTCCTTCATTTCTGCATCGGCATCGTCGTCTGCAAGAATTTCACTCAACCCCGCCATTTCCTCACGCAGACCGCGCAGCGCGCGGATCGACTCCACCACTTCGTTCAGTTCCGCGTACTCCTTGGAAAGGCGGACGAATTCCTGCGGATCGCTACCATCGGTCTTCGAAAGCAAATCAGAAAGTTGCTCATGTCGGGTCACGACCCGGTCGAATTTGTCATCCAGACTCATTCTATTTGCTCCCTTGGGGTGGTTCATCGTCCCCGGATTGAACTTCACTATCCAGCGCAAAAAGACGACGCACCGCCTTGGCGATGACATCGGCATTGTCGCCATTTCGAGCCTCTGCCCGTAACGCCTCAGACGGCGCATGGAGCAACCGGTTGATCAGACGCCGCGTCACTTCTGCAGCATCCATATCACCGGAATCAGTCAGAACATCAGTGCGCATCTGCTCAAAACAGCTGCGCAAGTCTGTCACTTCCTGCCCCGCATTCCGCTCTGCGCGCAATTCCAGAAACGCATCAACATGACTATCGATGACACGCCATGCCTCGCGCGCGGCTTCGTCTCGCGACGCACGATTGGATCGCGAAATCGACTCAAGATCATCAAGGTCATACAGGAAAACATCATCCATCTCTGCGATTGCGCGTTCGGCATCCGCTGGCACGGCCACATCAAGGATAAAGACAGGCTTTCGCCGGCGCGCCCGTATCGCCTCACGCATCATTCCCGCTGTCACGATTTCGCGCCCCGTTCCTGCCGCACCAATCACCAGATCGGCGCGCTCCAAGGCGCTTCCCAGTTCATCATAGGTCACGGCATGTGCTTCAAACGCATGGGCGGCTGAACTAGCTCGCCCAGGCGTCGGTCCCGCAATCGTGATATGCCGCAACCCGTGACGCCGAAAATGCTCAAGCATCAACACGCCCATTTCCCCCGGCCCGAGCAACAGGGCCGAGACTTTTTCGAGGTCTCCAAACAGGCCTCGAATAGCCTGAAGCGCCGCATTGGCCAACGATAACGGTCCTTCAGCGATCGCGGTGTTGGTGCGTGCATCCTTGGCAGCAGAAAAAGCCTTCTGCATCAGTCCGTCGAGTTCACTGCCGAGGGCGCCCACTCGTCGCGCGCGCGCATGCGCGTCTTTGATTTGTCCAAGAATGTCGGCTTCGCCGACGATTGCGCTTTCAAGGCTGGTCGCAACCCCAAAGACATGCCGCACGGCATCCCGGCCCTGTCGGACATACAGCGCGCCCGGGTCTACAGGCTGACCACCGAGCCTGGTCTCCAGAAGCTCATGCGCCGCCTGCATGCTTTCATCCATGTTGCGGCTCGCACCAAAAATCTCAACCCGATCGCATGTTGAAACGACCATGGCCTGCTCAAACCCGCGCGCGCGCAGGTTTTCCAGCAGCTGAACCTCGTCACCGGGTTCGACAAAAAGTCGATCCCGAAACGCGGTACTGCTGGTTTTATGGCTGGCGCCTACGACGAGGAAGTCGGCCGGCGCCGCCCGATATTCGGGAGGGTGGCCCATTTCGCCTCGTTGCTAACGGTATGCTGCCAGATGGTCCTTGAGATCGGTGATGGCGACATCAGTCTGCTCGCCACTGTCGAAATTTCGCACCGTGACTGCGGCTTTCGCCAATTCATCATCTCCGATCAATACGGCGGCTGCCGCATGAATCCGGTCAGCCCGTTTCAATCCCCGTTTGAGCCCGCCTTTGTAAACCAACTCAACGGTGAGCCCGGCGAGCCGCAGCTCCCGCGACAGACGGAGCGCTTCTTTCTCCCCGGCATCGCCCAGCCCGATAAGCGTGATCGCGCGCGCTGCTGCCGGCGGCGCGCCTGCCATCATCGCCAGTCGTTCGATGCCCGCTCCCCAGCCAACGCCGGGCGTATGCGGCCCGCCCATGGTTTCGATGAGCCCATCATAACGGCCACCTGCCAGCACAGTTCCCTGAGCGCCCAGCGCCTCAGTCGTGAACTCAAACGCGGTATGGCTGTAATAGTCGAGGCCCCGGACGATATGTGGATTGCGCGTATAGGCGACACCAACCGTATCCAGCCCGTCCTGAACAGCGGCGAAAAACGCCGCGGCTTCGTCAGTCATATAGTCATCAAAAATCGGCGCATCAGCCACCAATGCGCGATCACCACGGTCTTTCGAGTCCAGAATGCGCAATGGATTGCGCCCCAGGCGGTCCTTGCTCTCTTCTGATAGCTGATCCGCTACGCCGGTGAAATACGCCACTAGGGCGCCCCGATACTGTTCCTTGCTCTGGGCATCGCCCAGCGTGTTCAGTTCAAGCTTGGTCTCCGAAAGAATGCCAAGCGCATCGAGCACATCCGCGGCCATCGCGATCACTTCCACATCGGCCGCCGGTTCGGCCACACCGATCAATTCAACCCCGAACTGATGGAACTGCCGCTGGCGTCCCTTCTGCGGGCGCTCGTGGCGGAACATCGGACCATGATAAAAGCACTTCAGTGGCAACTCGTTCTGCAACCCCTCGGAGATGAAAGCCCGCGCGATACCCGCTGTTCCCTCCGGGCGCAGTGTCAGACTGTCACCGCCCTTGTCATCAAAGGTGTACATCTCCTTGGTGACAATGTCGGAGGTGTCACCAAGTGTGCGCTGAAAGACATCGGTAAATTCAAAGATTGGTGTCGCCATCGGGCCGAACCCATAACGTTCCGCCACATCGCGTGCGGTTTCCGCAATGGCAAGATGCGCGCGCGCGTCATCACCAATCAGATCATGAGTACCGCGTACAGGTTGAAGTTTGGCCACAGTCAGGCTTCCGAAGTGTCGGTCATTCTGCCGCTGAGGACAGCGTGTCGTCGGTCTCGGCATCAGCGGCTTCAATCTCGGCCGCCTTTTCTTCCACCAACCCAACGAGGTGATCGACGATCCCCTTGTCCTGCAAACGATGATGCGGTTGCCCCGCGAGATAAACCTGATGGGTGCCGCGGCCGCCTCCGGTAAAGCCGATATCGGTCATGGTCGCCTCGCCCGGTCCGTTCACCACACAGCCGATCACCGACACGGTCATCGGCGTGGTGATATGTGCCAGACGATCTTCGAGCACGCGCACGGTTTCAATCACATCGAACTGCTGACGCGCACAAGATGGACAGGAAATGACGTTGACGCCGCGATGACGTAGCCCGAGCGACTTGAGCAGATCAAACCCAACCTTCACCTCTTCCACCGGGTCGGCAGAGAGTGAAACCCGCAACGTGTCACCGATTCCGGACCAGAGCAGCATGCCAAGACCGACCGATGATTTGACCGTGCCGCTGCGCAGCCCACCGGCTTCCGTAATCCCAATATGGAGCGGATAGTCGCAAGCTTCTGCCAGACCCTGATAGGACGCTACGGCGAGGAATACATCAGATGCCTTTACGGAAATCTTGAACTCGAAGAAATCTTCATCTTCGAGCAGACGGACCGAGTTCAACGCGCTTTCGACCAGCGCGTCAGGACAAGGCTCTCCGTATTTTTCCAGCAACTCTTTTTCAAGACTGCCGCCATTCACACCAATCCGCATGGAGCAGTTGTTGTCCTTGGCAGCCTGTACAACTTCGCGCACGCGTTCCCGCGAGCCGATATTGCCCGGGTTCAGACGCAGGCAGGCCGCTCCGGCCTCGGCAGCTTCGATGGCACGCTGATAGTGAAAGTGAATATCGGCCACTATCGGGACGGTGACTTCGGGCACAATCTCGCGCAGCGCTTTTGTGCTTTCCACATCCGGGCACGAGACACGGACGATATCCGCGCCCGCCACTTCCATCTCACGTATCTGCGCAATGGTAGCCGCCACGTCTGTGGTGCGGGTGTTGGTCATCGACTGCACCGTGATCGGTGCGTCGCCACCAATGGGGACATTGCCCACCATGATCTGCCGACTATGACGGCGATCGACATCGCGATAGGGGCGCACACTCATGGTCTGATCGAAGTCCTTGAATTCAGTCGGAGAAGATGCCCGTAACATGCGCGCGGTCACCCGGAATTTCAACCGGAACTCGCGGCCGACAGGCAAACAGAATTATTCGATGACGGCCGTTCCCGATTTCAGTAAATCAGGATCAAGGCGAACATCGTGCCGGACGTCCCCGCGGCTGCCAATCGTGGGCACAGCATCACCATCCACGACGATATCGAGGCCACCGGCATTGTTGGTCCGCAACCGCAATCCCGGGCGGTCAGGCACCAGATATCTATCACCGGGCTGCAACATCTGCGTCAGCAGCGCATTCTCCTGACTGTCCATCACCTGGACCCAGGTCCCGGCATCACGGGCCGTCAGAACGATGCGCGCGTCTCGGTTGACGGTGCCATAAGTTCGTCCGTCCGTCCCACTGTCCCATGATGTGGATACGGAGGGAATGTTCGGCAACGCGGCGGTTTGCTCACTCGACACAGTGGTGCTTGTCTCCGGCGGCAGAGCAACGCCAACATTCAGGTCAGAATTGGGACCGGTGGGACGACGGATCACAGGCGATGTTGGTTCGGGTTCGGGAGCCACTTCCACAACAGTCTCGGCAGGCGGTGTGGCCTCCGTAACCTCAACTGGTGCCGGTGTGATCACGACCGGAGGACCGCCATCCTGGGTAACGACAACTTGCGGCGTGACCACCACGGACGGCTCAGAAACCTTCACGTCAGTTGCCTGCGCGTTAGCAGTCACGGATGATTCACTGTCGAGCGGCGGTTCCGAAGCTCCGGTCACGGTTTCGGGTGGCGGCGGAACTCTTGCAACAACGATGTTGTTCTGGTTTTGCCACCAGTACCAACCACCAAATCCGGCCGCGGCAAGCACCAGGCAGACGGCGACAACAACACCACCGGGAAATCTACCCTCGGGAACAGGTGTGGGAAACTCGAGTTCCTGATGCCCTTCAATGCCGCTGGCTTCACGTTTGAAGCGCGCCACAATTTCCGGCACATCGAGCCGGAGGTACGTCGCGTAGGATCGCACAAAGCCGACCGCATAGGTCGTACCGGGCAGTTCGTCAAACCGTCCGTCTTCAATGGTTTCCAGATAGACCCGCCGAATTCGGAGTGTCTGCGCGACATCTGCAACCGAACGCTCAGTATTCTCGCGTGCTTCTCGCAGGAAGGCGCCAACATGATCAACGCCTTCGACCGAATGTATCGTGTCGGCAGCGCCATCCTGATTCAACACACGAAGCGATCGCGGGTTCAAACGTACCATCAAATTCCCTGTCCGCACGTGGTGCGAAAGTACAGTACCGGTGCGGCGTAAAGTTCTGCCTCAGTCAATGCAACTACGCCGTAAGTATCGAAAATAAAACGTAATTCACATCGACCATCCGCGTTACTAACAAAAGCGACTCGGCGCTGCAATCTTTTAGACCTCGACCCCGTGGTCTCTTGCAAACCCCTGGAGGTACCGGCGTATGCTCGAGGCACTCGAATGCAACAGACGGCTTTGGTAGGGCGCCAACTCATCGAGAGGTAAGGATCGCACCATGGCTTTAACCGGGCCAATACTCGCAGCGGTCATGGAAAGCCGCTCATACCCCAACCCGAGCAGCGCCATTGCCGCGACCGGATCACCGGCCATTTCGCCACAAACGGTCAATTGTGTGCCTGCGGCACGACATTCATCACACACATGCTTGAGAAAATTCAAAACCGCCGGGGCAAGAGTGTCGTAACGCCCTTCAAGCCGAGGATTGCCCCGGTCTGATGCAAACAGGAATTGCACCAGATCGTTGCTTCCAACCGAGAGAAAGTCGATCCGGGGCAGCAAATTCTCCATCTGCATCGCCAAGGCCGGAACCTCCATCATCACCCCAACACGAACGGTATCGGGAATATCCTGACCCAACCCGGTTGCGCGCTCCAGTTCCAGATCCAGCAGCTTGCGCAACGCGTCAAGCTCTGCCACTTGGGCAACCATCGGAAACATCACTGAAAGTTTACGCCGGCCCGATGCGTAAATCAGAGCGCGCAGCTGATGCCGTAACATGACCGGTCTGTCGAGCGCGATCCGGGTTGCGCGCCAACCCATTGCTGGATTTTCTTCCGCACCGCTCTGCAGATAGGGCAAGGCCTTGTCACCGCCGATATCGAGTGTGCGGAACACCACCGGCTTGTCACCCGCTTCATCCAGCACACGGGCGTAGAACGTCGTCTGCGCTTCCACATCGGGGTAGGTCGCACGCATCATGAACGGGATTTCGGTGCGATAGAGACCAACCCCTTCGGCACCGGTATTATCCAAATGGTTCATATCCGCCAACAAACCGGCATTCAGAAGGAGTGAGACGCGCTTTCCCTCTTTCGTCTCAGTGGGGACATCGCGGAGGCTCCGATAGGCCTCCTGCTTAGCGCCCTGAGCCTCAAGGGCCACGTCAAAGTTCGCTGTAAGTTCATCACCAGGACGCAGATACACAACGCCGTTCGCAGCATCGACCAGCACCTCATCGCCGGTATCAACCCGCGAAAGCAGTCCGCTCACACGACCAATCAATGGGACATCCAGCGCCCGCGCCACAATGGTCGCATGCGCATTTGCAGAACCCTCTTCCAGCAGTACCGCGCTAAGTGCACCGGCTTCATAGTTCAGAAGTTCGGCTGGCCCGAGCGAACGGGCCACCAATACGGTGTGTTCTGGCAATTGCAGCCCGACATCTTCGTCACCGCCCATCAACTGTCGCAGCAGTCGATTGGTAAGTTCTTCAAAATCGAGCAATCGTTCACGCAGCAATCCGCTGCTTGCCTGAGCCATGCGCACACGCGTTTCTTCTTGAACCCGCTGCACAGCTGCTTCTGCAGAAAGGCCTTGATTGATCGCCTCGTTGATCCGGCGTACCCAACCACGATCTTCGGCAAACATCCGAAACGCCTCTAACACCTCGCGATGTTCACCAGAGGCAGACAAATCCGGTCGATCAAGCGCCGCATCGAGTTGAATATGAAGCGCTTCCAGTGCCACGCGTACGCGCGCCTCTTCCCGCGGCCCGTCATCACTCAGCATTCGGTCGATCGTGACGCGCTGCTGATGGATAACAGCGATCCCCTTGGCCAATCCAGGACTGAGCGCCGTACCCTCAAGCCGCTGCGGCAGGGCCGCTTCTTCACTGTCATATCGAGCATCGCCGATTTCCGCGATCAGGCCGCCCGCCACCATTTCGGCGAGAACCATGGCAGTGGTTTCGAGGGTCTCCACCTCTTCATCAGCATATTCACGGGCCGTCTGGTTCTGGATCACAACCACGCCATGCACCCGCCCGCCGCGCAGGATCGGTACCCCCATAAGAGAAGAGTAACGTTCCTCGCCGGTTTCCGGGCGATAGGCGAACAAGTCATGTTTCTGGGCGTCCGCGAGTGCCACAGGCATGGCTTGGGCGGCCACGAAACCAACCAGGCCTTCACCCACCATCAGGCGCGTATTGTGAACCGCATCCGCACGCAGACCTTCGGTGGCGAACAATTCGAGGACATCACCGGAGCGACGCAGGTAGATCGAGCAGACTTCAGCCACCAACTCACGGGCAATCAAAGTCACAATCAGATCAAGCTGTTCTTGTGCAGAGCCCTGCCCTGCCATGATATCCCGCAACTGGCGCAGCAAGCGGCGGGCGCCAACCCATCCGGGATTTGCCGCTGCTGTCGTCATGACAGCAATTCCTCACCACACCCCGTCGGAGCGCGGCTTCGACCGGGCTCGGGTTGGGCGAAGCAAATCATCATTTTTGCATTCAGGCGGCGTCCAGGCCGTACGCTGTGTGCAACGCACGCAGGGCCAGTTCGGTAAATTCCTCGGCGATCAGAACACTGATCTTGATCTCGGATGTCGAGATGACCTGGATGTTGATCCCGTGTTCGGCAAGTGATGAGAACATGCGCTGTGCAACGCCAGCGTGACTGCGCATACCAACACCAACCACTGAAACCTTCACCACATTGGCGTCGGGCACCAGATCAGTATAACCAAGCTCATCCTTGCGATCGTTCAGAATTTCGATCGCACGGTCCAGATCACCGCGTGTAACTGTAAAGGTCATGTCAGTGCTCGACCCGTCTTCCGAGACATTCTGCACGATCATATCGACATTCACATTTGCATCGGCCAGAGGTCCGAAAATGGCGGCCGCCACACCAGGGCGATCTGCCACCCGCACCAGGGTGATCTTGGCTTCATCACGGCTGTAGGTCACGCCGCTGACAATTTCATGTTCCACGATATCTTCCTCGTCCACCACCATTGTGCCGGGCAACTCACTGCCCACCGCGTCATCGAATGAAGAAAGCACCTGCACCGGCACGCCATGGTTCATGGCCAGTTCAACCGAGCGGGTCTGCAAAACCTTTGCGCCAAGAGATGCCATCTCCAGCATCTCTTCATATGTAACTTTATCGAGCTTACGTGCGCGCGTCACGATCCGAGGGTCTGAGGTATAGACCCCGTCGACATCGGTATAGATGTCACACCGATCGGCGCGTAGCGCTGCCGCCAACGCCACGGCCGTGGTATCCGATCCGCCGCGTCCCAGCGTGGTGATCCGGTTGTCGGGGCCAATCCCCTGAAATCCTGCCAGCACGCAAACCTGACCGTCATCGAACCGACGTTCCATTTCCTCGATTTCAATATCCTCGATCCGCGCCCGTGCATGGGCGTCCGAAGTCCGGATCGGCACCTGCCATCCCAGCCAGGAACGAGCTGGGACACCTTTCTCCTGCAGGCAGATCGCCAGCAAACCTGCTGTGACCTGCTCACCGGTCGACACCACCACGTCGTATTCACGCGCGTCATGCATCGAATGCGCCGCCCGGGTCAGATCGACGAGATCATTGGTCACCCCGGCCATGGCCGAAACCACCACCGCGATCTGGTGTCCGGAATCATGCTCGCGCTTGATCCGCGCCGCGACGGCGCGAATGCGATCCAGGTCAGCGACAGAGGTGCCACCAAATTTTGCAACAATGCGACTCATGGTCTCTTCCATTGCGTTGAAGGGCTTAGGTGCTCATATATGAGCGAAAGGCGCTTCCAACGCGCGACATTGGCCCGAATTGGCCGGATTGCCGTGCAAGGCGGCGTATCCATACTCAGCCCGAACCCGCCTTGCAAGCTTGCGCAGGTTTGTAGAATGAACACAGCCGAAGAAATTCACCCCGGAAATTCCCGTGATCCGGCCGAACTGGACAAGTTCCGTGCGATGGCCACCGAATGGTGGGACCCGAACGGCAAGTTCAAGCCGCTACATAAGTTCAACCCGGTCCGGCTCGAATACATCCGTGACCATGCCTGCACGCATTTCGACCGGGATCCGCATGATGTCCAGCCCCTCAAGGGCCTACGCATGCTCGATGTAGGCTGCGGTGGCGGTTTGCTGTGCGAACCCATGGCGCGCCTGGGTGCAACCGTTACAGGCGCAGATGCTCTCAATCAAAATATTGAGATTGCCCGGCTTCATGCAACAGAAACCGGCCTTGAGATCGACTACCGGCCGACCACCGCAGAGGATATTCTGGCTGGCGGTGAGACCTTCGACATCGTTCTGAACATGGAAGTTGTCGAACATGTCGCCGATCCGCACGCCTTCCTGTCGGATTGCGGCGCGCTGGTATCGCCCGGCGGGCAGGTCTTTGCGGCCACCCTCAATCGGACCGCAAAAGCCTTTGCGATGGCCATCGTCGCCGGCGAGTACATCATGCGCTGGCTGCCACGCGGCACCCATGACTGGCGCAAATTCGTCAAACCCTCCGAACTCGTCACGGGTCTCGAAGCCGGAGGCATCGAAATGCAGGAACTGACCGGGGTCGTTTACAACCCGCTAACCGGCACATGGTCTTGTGCGAAAAACGATCTCGACGTGAATTATATGGGGGTCGGTCGCAAAGCGGCCTGACTGCACGAACAGCTAACTGTCGGTCTGTTTTGGCCAGGGCAATCGGCCAACAGGCACGCCCTCCTCGGCCATATCCTTGGCCTCCTCTTCCGAGGCATTGCCATAGATCGCGCGGTCTTCGGATTCACCGTAGTAAATCTTGCGCGCCTCATCGGGAAATTCGTCACCGACATCGTCGAAATTGGTTTCGACATAGTCTCGCACTTCGCCAAGCATCTTGCGCAATTTCTTGGACTGCTCTGCTTTCTCAATGCGCTGTGCACGCACCTCACCTTTGGCACCGATCGTCGGCGCCATGAGTGACTTCTCAACCTTGGCGTCACCGCAGACCGGACACTCGATCAGGTGCTTTTTTGCCTGCTTCTCGAAATCCGCCGAGTTCTGGAACCACCCCTCGAACTCGTGGTCGTGCGTGCATATAAGGTTGAATCTAATCATGAAGAAGAAATGCTGCTATTTCAGGAAGAATACAAGCCGGAAACGAAAATCATAATGCCCGAACAGTCTCACGCCAGTTTTGCACCTTCGCCCTGGGTAGCCAGATTTTCCAGCCTCGCACATGGCGCAGTTCTGGATGTGGCCTGCGGTTCAGGCCGACACACGCGGCATTTTGCCGAACACAACCTGTCGATCACTGCCATTGATCGCGACATCTCCCGGCTTGGTACCCTGATCGGTCATCCCGGCGTCACGGCCCTCGAAGTCGATCTTGAATCCGAAACCCCTTGGCGCCCGGAACCGCGATCTTTCGACACGATCGTCGTCACCAACTACCTTTGGCGACCGCTCCTGGGGGATCTGGTCATGGCCCTCAAACCGGCCGGCGTGCTGATCTATGAAACCTTCGCGCTGGGCAATGAAGCCTATGGCAAGCCATCCAACCCGGACTTCCTGCTGCGTCCAGGTGAACTGCTCGACGCCGCACACGCACAACTCAGCGTCGTGGCCTACGAACACGGGGTGATCGAGACCCCGCACAAGGCCGTCGTGCAGAGAATTTGCGCCATCCGCGATCACGCGCCGGCACGGATTTCGTAACCTCAGGCAAGGCCGAGCTTGCCGTCGAGTTGTCCGCCCGAATCCAGTGCAAAGAGGTCATCACAGCCACCGACATGTACGTCATCGATGAAAATCTGCGGCACCGTATGCGCACCGTTGGCACGCGCCATCATTTCCTGGCGCTTGGAAGAGTCGAAGCTGACATCGGTTTCTTCGAAGTCGACGCCCTTTTTCTTGAGTAGGCGCTTGGCTGCGGAGCAATAGCCACACATCATGCCAGTATAAATTTCAACTTTAGCCATCTTCAATCTCCGTGACTGCGTTCTCTGTTATCTAGGCAACCTGATGGGGTTTGACCAGAGGCCCTGTCCACAGCGGCTTCACAACGCCGTCATCGAGGATTGCTATCGCGGGCGGTCCACCCGAGCCATAACCAGCGCATCCACACTTGCAGCCCCGGCCTTCAGCAGCGCGCGCGTGCAGGCCTCCAGGGTCGCACCGGTCGTGTAAACATCATCCACCAGCACAACCCGCGCACCGGTGATTTCGCGGTCTCGCCCTACCCGCACAGCAAAGGCCCCACGCACATTGCGATGGCGTTGCGCAGCATTCAGCCCACCCTGGGTTGGCGTCGCGCGCGTGCGACGCAGCAGATCAGAACGCAATTTTCCGGCGCACCCGGCTTGCCGGGTCAGCGCCTGTGCCAACAGCGCAGACTGGTTGAATCGCCGGCGCCAGAGCCGCAACGGGTGCAACGGGACTGGTACGATCAAATCTGCCTCCGCAACCAGTTCACGTCCGGCGCGTGCCAGCCAGCGGCCAAAGGCCGGGGCACCATGAATCCGATCTCGGTGCTTCAATCCGGTCACCAGATCACGGCTCACATCATTATAGAGAAGCACCGCGCGGGCACGGCCGAACAACGGGCGTTCGCGAACACAGGCACCACATAGTGCGTCGGGTCCCTGGTCAAACACGAACGGTACTCCGCAAGCCTGGCAAAACGGCGCGGATATGAACGCAGCTCCCTCCCAACATCCATGGCACAGGGACCCCGGTTCCGAGACCAGGGCATCACAGGCCAGACATTGGGGCGGCAGCAAGGTGTCTAGCATCTGGCGCGAAACAATCCCAAGCGCGCGCGAAACTCGAAAAACCGGACGCAACAACTTCTCCATGGCGTATTCTGGCCCGCGCAAGCCCTATCAAGTCAATCACTTCTCCAGGCGCGCTTGGCGCTGGGCCGGGCCTCGTGCGATAAAATCGACATGACCGGACCGGCCACCATCTTCGACCGCGCACTCATGCGCCAACGCCGTGCACGCATCGCCGCGCGCTTCGATGCTCATGACTTTCTGTTCCGTGAAATCGCCGTGCGCCTGGCCGAGCGCGCCGGAGACGTGCGTCAGGATTTTGCCCTCGCCCTCGATGCCGGGTGCCGTACCGGGTTGTTCACTCAGGCTGCGCAGGAGATCATTCCCGGCAAAATAACCCGGTTCGTGCAGAGCGAATTTTCGTCCGGATTGGCCACGGCTGCCCGCGACCGTAACAACGCGGAGACCGTCGTCGCCGATGACGAGGCCCTGCCCTTCGCCACGGCCAGCTTTGATCTGGTTGCCAGCTGTGGCGTACTTCAGGGCCTCAACGATGTCCCGGGCGCACTGCTGCAACTGCGCCAATCCCTCAAACCCGATGGTCTGTTTCTCGGCGCCTTGCTGGGCGGCGAAACCCTGTTCGAGCTGCGCGAAGCGCTGCTGACCGCCGAGGCCGAGATCGAAGGCGGAGCCAGTCCACGCGTCGCCCCCTTTGCCGAACTGTCCGATGCGGCCGGGCTACTCCAGCGCGCCGGGTTTTCCCTGCCCGTGGCTGATCTCGACCCCATCGACGTCACCTATGAAAACATCTTTCGCCTGATGCACGATCTGCGCGGTATGGGCGAAGCCAACACAAGGCTCGACCGCCGCCGCACGCCGACACGACGGGCCACCTTGATGCGGGCTGGCGAAATCTACGCCGAACGCTTTGGTCAGCCTGACGGGCGCATCCCGGCGAGCTTTCAGATATTCTTCCTGACCGGCTGGGCCCCCGATGCCAGCCAGCCCAAACCCCTGCGTCCGGGCAGCGCCCAGACCCGCCTTGCAGATGCGCTGGAAACAACCGAGCGCGCCCTTGATGAAAAGACCGGTGCGGCCTTCCCCGTCCGGAACCCGGATTAACCGATATGCCCCTCAATCTGACCCATGTTCTGGCGCAAGCGCACCGCTATCTCTGGGCAAACCGGCAAGACCTGTTTGCCTATGCCTTCCTGCCCGTCGTGCTGCTCGCCATGATCGAAACAGCCGCGCTGTGGGCCTCGGGCGACTGGAAAGCAATGTTCCAGCCCGTCGTGCTCGACCCGAACGATCCAGAGGCCGCCGCCGCCGTGCTACGGATTGGCATCACGCATCTGCTGCGGGTCGCCGCGCTGGCCTTTGCCTATGTGATGTTCGCCATTCCCTGGTATCGCAAACAACTGGTCGGGGATGCCGGTCAGCAGATCAGCACCGTCCTGCGCTGGAGCCCGCGCCACTGGCGGTTCATCTTCTCGTCCTTTGCTCTCATACTGGGGCTGGCGGGCCTGATTATGGTGATTTCCATTCCATTGAACGCTCTGGGCGCGCTCATTCCAGGCTTCACCATCGCTGGCCCGGCCTTGCTGCTCATCTTCATTGGCCTGACCGGGGCACGGGTGCTAATGGCGTTTCCTGCTCTGGCCGTGGACGAACCTCTGGGCTTTCGCCAGTCCATCCTCATGACTCAGGGCCGCAGCTGGATGCTCTTCGGCATTGCCATTCTGCCCCTCGCCGGCACAATCATGATCGCGCTGGTTGTTTCCAATCTGATCGCAGCCATTCTCGTCCCGCTGATCGGTCCGTCGATTTCACTGGTGCTCGTGACCGTCGTGCTGCTCGACGCGCTGTCCTTTATCGGCTTCGCCATCCAGATTTCCGCCCTGGCCTATGTCTATCAGCAACTCACCGGCCCGGGGCGCAGCGGTAGCGTTTAGTCTAGAGCAGGTCCTGCAGCTGGG
>JABJAG010000224.1 GCA_018666195.1 Alphaproteobacteria bacterium | reverse complement strand
ATAGGCCGCGAGGTTAACCGCTTGCGCAAAGACGTCCCATTCATCTTTCGATTGCAAAAGAAGCGCGGATAAAACGATAGTGGCGGCCAGCAACAGCCATTCGCGGATGGTGCTTGATGCCAGCCCCATTATGCAAAGCGCGGCGAAGCCTAGCCCTGCGCCCCAATCCAAAACTGGCCCGCCGATGGTGCGTGCACCAAGAACAAGGATTGAAAGCGCAATTAAAACTATGGCGAGGACGGCGATCCTCATGCTAGTATTTCCGCAACAGAAAACGGGGTGATTGGATGTTCATGAGCGTGGTTTACAACAGTGTGGCGCAGGTTGATGATGTGATTGTCGCGGCAAGTTGGCAGCGCACCGATGACAAGGGCGCAGACGCGCCGTTCGGCGCTGGCGTTCTGGGACAGAGCGACGGTGATCTCGAGTTTATTGTGACGCGCACAGCCCTGAAGGGGAATGGCGTTCTTGGGTGTAAGGCCCTTGCATTGCCGACCACTGGCTGGGCGCTGCGACTGGATGAAGTGGCTTTTCCTGTCGGGGCAGTGGCGCATCGCCATACCCATTCGGGCAGTGGCTGGCGGTTTTTGGTCGCCGGATCGCTGCGCATCGAAGCCGAACATGACATCACGGTGATGGGCGAGGGGGACAGTTGGTTTGAACCGGCCCACAGCCCTGTGCGCGCGGTGGCCTTGCAAGACGCAGCTGTCACACGGTTCGTGCGCTGCATGGCTATTCCGCTGGCGGATGTGGGGCGGTCTACGTTTCAGCTGAGCGCGCCTGAGGACGCTGATTTGCCGCGATTGCAGATGACCCACCGCCATTTCGATCATGTCGTTCAGGACGACGCCGGATAATGATCTGAGAGGGATGATGTGCGCCAGTCGGGGTTCGGATCGGACGGTTCGGGCGCATATCCTACGAATTTTATTGCCTCGATCGCGCAGTATTCATCCTTGTCTGATGTATCACCCGAGATGCCGACAGCGCCGAGGGTGATGCCGTCTGCGGTTTCAACCAAAACACCGCCCGGAACGGGAATGAATTGCCCTCTGGAGGCCGCCGCAATGGCATTCTGGAATGCGGGGCGTTCTTTCAACCGATCACGGATCAGGCGGCTTGAGATGCCCATACCAAGCGCGCCGTAGGCTTTGCCGAACGCGATTTCGAACCGCAAAAGACCGGACCCGTCTTCTGATTGCATCGCGACCAGTTTGCCGCCCGCGTCTATCACCACGACCGTCAGCGGCAGGAGCGACGCCGCGCGCCCCAAGGCCAAGGCCTGCGTGATGATCGCGTTGGCATGTTCAAGCGGGAAGGATGTCTGGAGGCGCATGCGGTTTCCTTAACTTACAGAACCGAGGCCGGCCCACCATGCGCCTAAGTCGAAGTTCGGGAGCCATGTGACGATCTCTGGGAACATCAAAAGGGCGGCAATGGTGATGACGTCAGCGATAAAGAACAGCGCGACCCCGCGAAACACATCACCCAGCGGTATGTCCGGCCTGACCCCGTTGACCACAAAGCAGTTGAGGCCAATTGGCGGCGTGATCAGACAAATTTCAGCCATTTTGACGGCGATGATGCCGAACCAGATCGGATCAAACCCCAGTGCGATGACCGCAGGGTAGACGACAGGAAGTGTCAGCAACAGCATGCCAATCGCGTCCATGAACATACCCAAGACCGCGTAGGCCAGCAGTATACAGATCATGATTGTCATCGGTTCATAGGGCAGCGCGACGACCCATTCTGTGAAGGCCCCCGGAATGCCCGAAAAGCCCAAGAAGCGCACAAAGATAAGAACGCCCCAAATCAGCGAAAAGATCATCACGGTCAGTTTGGCGGATTCCATCAGGGAATCTTTGATCGACGACATCGGCGTGCCCCGCACAAGGGCGAGGACCAGAACAATGAATGCGCCAAGCGCGCCTGCCTCGGTCGGGGTGGCCCAGCCGCCGTAGATGGCTGTCATGATTATGACCACCACAAGTGCGATCGGGGAAATGCCGGGCAGGGTGCGCATGCGTTCGCCCCACGTAAAGCCTGACACGGATGGCGCAGACCCCGGTTTCAGCTTGGCCCAAACCACGATGATGCCCACGTAGACGAAGGCCGAAAAGATGCCCGGAATAAAGCCCGCGAGGAGGAGTTTGCCGACGGATTGTTCCACAATGATCGCATAGATCACGAGGATCGCGGAGGGCGGGATGAGTGTTGCCAGCGTGCCCGCCGAAGCCACGACCCCCGCCGCCATGCGTTTATCGTACCCGTACTTAAGCATCTCGGGGATGGCGACGCGGCTGAACACCGCCGCCGTTGCAGTCGATGCGCCCGAGACAGCCGCAAAACCTGCGGTGGCCATAACAGTGGCAACAGCCAGACCGCCCGGAAGCCAACCGAGCCATTTGCGGGCCGCATCGAACAGCTGTTGTGTCATGCCCGCGTGAAACGCCAGAAAGCCGATGAAGATGAACATCGGCAGCACCGAGAGAGCATAGCTAGATGATTTGGAATGGGGGATTGTGCCGACGATACCAGCCGCAGGCCCCCATCCGCGCAGTTCAACAAGACCGAGCAGGCCGACGATTGCGGCCGCAAAGACAACGCGCACGCCGAGGATGATCAGGAACAACAGCAAGCAAAGCGTGATGATGCCGACCGTAAACGGGTCGGACATTCCGATACCGATAATCATGTGCGATCTCCACCGTCGGCGCCTAGCTCAGTGAGGGCCGTGTCGCCCATGATTTCTTCGATTTCGTCTTTGGCCTGTTCGGAAACGTGTTTGGCAACAACGACAGCCACGGGAACCGCGTCGGGATTGATCGCCATGCGCAGTGATCCCAAGAATTGTAGTGCCAGTCTGATCCACCAGATCGAGAACGCGATGGGGACCAACAACTTGGACGGCCAGACGGGATATTCGGCGTCCATCGTCGTGTCGCCCAACGTGTAAGACCGCAGGAAATGCCCGAAGCTATAATAAATTAAGACACCGATGATGAACAACGCGAGCCCCGCGCCCAAAGCTTCAATCAGCCACAGAGAGCGTCCCTTGAGTTTACCGACCAGCATTTCCATGCGGATGTGGCTGCCCAAGCGTTGGCAATACGCCGCACCAAGAAAGGCCATTGAGGCCATCGAAAGTTCAACAAGGTCGATGTAACCCGACACGGCGGTGTCTGTAAAAATGCGCAGTGCGATCTGCGTGACCCCTAGAAACATCAGCGCGACGATGGCGAAGGCCGCCAAAAGATTGGCCATGTCCTCAATCGGCATAATGCCACGGTGGGCACGGCCCAGAACGGTGCCGTCAGCGGCGGCTTGATCTGCCTTGGTGGGGTGGGGCATGTGTCGTCCTGTCATTGGGGTAGTAAATGAGGTTGGCCCCCGTCCATAAGGGACAGGGGCCAACCGTATAAACGTTTGATCCGCTTATTGATTTTGGGCTTCTTCTGCGTACTCGAAGATCGCGTCGAACACGCCTTGCGCGTCAAAGCTGTCGGAATTGGCCGCAATCCATGCATCCCAAACCGGCTGACCAGCCGCGGCGCGGAATTCTGCCAATTGCTCATCCGAATAGACAATCTCTTCCATGGTGTCGCGGAAGACGGGCAGGTTGGTTTCGTCAGCGGAAGCGTAAGCGGCCTGTTCAACGTCCATGCCCATGCCGCGCAGATCCATCAGCAGGGTTTGGTACTGCTCTGGCAAAGCCTCATACGCAGTCTTGTTAAAGACCCAGCCACATTCGGATGTGCCCGGTGCAAGGTTGGATGTGAACCAGTCTGCTTCGTCTGCGATCCCGAACGATACGTGCGCGTAGGTGTAAGGGAATGCGGCAGCGTCAACAGCGCCACGCTGGAACGCGGTCGATGTTTCACCAGCTGGAAGCGAGGTTTTGATTGCACCGAGGGCCTCCATGGCATCGCCAAGACCACCACCGGCACGCACGCGCAGACCTTCCCAATCGGAAAGCTCCGTTGGTGCATCACCATTGCCGAGGATTTCATACTGCGGCAACAGGCCGGACATGTAGGGAATGGCGTTCCATGCTGCCATATCGGCGACGATGGCAGGGTGGTCAAACATCTTGCCACGCACATATTGATCAACTGCAGGATTACCCAGCGGCAGGAATGGCAATGAGAACACCATCCATGCAGGGTTTTTGCCCGGGTGATAGAAGTTACAGATGGCCGCGCCCTCAAATGCGTTCAGCTGCAAACCGTCGAGGTTTTCGCGGGCGCCGGATAATTGGCCACCGTAAAAAATCTCAATGTTGAAATTGCCGCCGGTCTTTTCGCGAACTTCATCGGCGATGGCTTCCATGCCAGCTGACAAGGCGCGTGGGTTGCCCCACATTGAAAAGCTCCAGTTTACTTCGGGGCCTTCAACGATCTGTGCCGCGGCCGATGTGGAGGCTAGCAGCAGCCCCACGAAGGTCATCTTTTTCATCAGTTTCATGTCATCCTCCCAGATGGTTTTGGCGTTTTCGCCGTTCGGTGTTATTGCGTTTGTCTTGTTGAGACGCAGGTTTCGCACGTTTGCAAGGTCGTTGCGCACAATTCCTTTGCCTCGGTCGTTCTGTGGCGGCGTTCACGAGGCCAATGCCTCAGGCTTGGTTTTGAAGGGTGCGCGGGTCAGTGCCTTGATTGTTTTGGACGTGGCCACTGTTGAATCGAGCACAAATGCGGCGTGGTTTCGTTCGACCAAGGACAGATTGTAAAGATAATTGACCATCGCGCCGCCTGATTGATAGCGGCCATTGTCCGAACTGTCCGCACCTGCGTGAACCGCATGGATTTCTGCGCCGTTGCCCAAATGAAAACGGGCGACAGGGTCCACTGGTGTACCGTCACCGCGTTTAGCATCGACCAAATATCGCGCCGCCATTGCGCGCACGTCGTCAGACGGGGCAACGCCTGCCAGAACGGCGGCGGCCACATGGCCAATGTCGGGGTCGTTCGTTTGGTCGACCAGCCAAGTGTTTAGTCTTGGGATCGGGGACAGCGTCACAAAATCTGACAACTGCGGAAGTTCCAGCGCCAGCTCTTTCGCGACCTGCTTGATCAGCAAATTGCCAAAGCTGATGCCCTTAAGCCCGTCCTGACAATTCGAGATTGAATAGAACACCGCAGCGCGTGCGTTACCTGCCGACAAAGGCGTGCGGTCTTCGGACAAAAGTGCGTCAATAGATCCGGGGATGGTGTCCGTCAGGGCGACCTCGACAAAGATCAGTGGCTCATCTGGCATAGCCGGATGAAAGAACGCAAAACAGCGACGGTCCGCGGGGCTAAGTCGGCGGCGCAAGTCGTCCAGGTCATCGATCTCGTGGACGGCTTCATAGGCGACGATCTTGTCCAGAAGCGACGCAGGGGCATCCCAATCAATCTGTTTGAGAACCAGAAACCCGCGATTGAACCAACTGCGCAGCAAAAGAGTGAAATCAAGGTCGGTGCGGGCTAGGTCCGGGGCACCTTTCATCAGGCGCAGTAGATCAACGCGCATGGACACCAGATCGGCGGTCGCGCCCGTTGGCTGGTTCAATTGCTTTAACAACTCACGGCGCGGTGCGATGCAGGCATTGAACATGTGTCCAAACGTGTGGGTGGAATGATTGGTTGCGTATTCGGTTGCGAGGTCAGCCAACGCAGATGCGTCAATTTCAAGTTCTTGATTGAGAAAGTTAAAGAACGCCAGCTTGGCGGTGTCGTCATAATTGCGGTAGCGATCGAGGATAATTGCGGCGAGCTTTTGACCCGATACTTCGCCTTCTTCGGACAATAAGGCATAGCACAGCTGATCCATATCACGCGGATCGTCATCTGTGGCGTCCGCTTTTCTGCGGTCAAACAGGGTGGACAACATATCAGGAAGAAACCGATTGCGTTGCATGGTGTTCCTTTAGCTCAGCGCGACACTTTGCGATGACAATGAGATTGTGAAGCTCAAGCTGCCCTCATTAACGAGCCACTTGCGAATGTCGTAGGCGCGCGCTCCGACTTTGTGCATCGGGTCGCGATCAGCAAGGGCGCGGGCGGCGTCCAGATTGGAGGCGCGGTAGATGATCATGCCTTCGGCTTCCATCATATCGCCCGTTTCGTCAGACATTGGCCCCGCCATGACCAATGCACCCGCATCTTCCATTTGCTTTTGATAGGCGAGGTGGTCGGGCAGGGTGGCTTTGACCAGCCCCATGTCACCGGTTGGCCGCGTGCGTATGACGAAAAGCTCCATCGCCAACGCACCGCGTCCTTTTGCTTCGGTCTTGTATTCTTCCCATTTTGGCATGGAATCACGCTCCTCAGTTGCTTTGATCCTAGCGGCACGCAAATTTTCTGCAAATAAAAAATCGATTTTATTAGACATCAGGCAAAAATCACGACACTTTCTAAAAATCGAATCTGGGAGGACTCATGGAAAACGGTGTATCACTTGAAGGCTTGCGGGCGGCAGCACAGGACGACGTGCGTGCATTGCGCAACGAGATTACGACACTCAGTGACGCGCAGATCAGCCTGATCCTGACACAAGCAACTGAGCCTCGTTTGGTTTGGTCTAATCACCGTCATTGGTGCTGAGATCGGCCTGCTGACACCGCCACTTGGAATATCGTGTTTTGTCATCAAGAGCAGCTTGAATGATCCAAACATATCCCTAAAAGACGTGTTTCTTGGCGCTTTGCCCTTCGCGTTCCTCATGTTGTTGGTGCTGATCGTGCTGATCCGCTTCCCAATCCTGTCCACAGCCCTACTTTAAAGTATTGGAGTGCTTCTTATGAAAGACGTCAAAATCGACACCATCACTCAAGCGTTCTTGGACTATTGCAGCGATGATACCGACCCGCGCACCTTGGCCGTGTTGAAATCCATGGTTGAGCATTTGCATGCCTTCGCGAAAGAAACCAATCTGACCCACGCTGAATGGGCGCGGGGGCTGAAGTTCCTGACGGACGCGGGCAAGATCACGGATGATGAACGCAACGAGTTCGTGTTGATCTCGGATGTCACTGGCATGTCATCGCTGGTGGATATGATCGGACCGCAACACGACGGCACATCATCCAGCTTGTTGGGGCCGTTCCATTCTGTTGGCGCGCCTTTGCTACCCGTGGGTGGCGACCTTAAAAAGGACAATGAGGGCGCGACGGTTGTGGTTGAAGGCTACGTGCGGGACTTGGACGGAAACCCCGTTGAAGGCGCGTTGATTGAACTTTGGCAGACCGCGGAAAACGGTCTGTATTATTCACAAGACGGCGGGCAGGGTGATTTTAATCTGTGCTGTTCTATGAAGACGGGTGCAGATGGTCGCTACGCGATGACCACCGTGAAACCAGCGCCCTATAAAGTGCCCGATGACGGCCCAGTGGGGGAATTGTTCCGCGCCACAGGACGCACCCCTTGGCGTCCGTCCCATTTGCACTTCATCGTTCAGGCCGATAGCCTCAAATCCTTGGTGACAGAAGTGTTTGCGAACGGTGATCCGTATCT
>JABJAG010000223.1 GCA_018666195.1 Alphaproteobacteria bacterium | reverse complement strand
GCAGGCACTGGCACATCAGCCCAGGCCTCTGCCGCACCGGCCCCGGCCGCCGCACCCGCTGCAGCTGGCGGCGCAGCAAACGCCGATCTTCCGCTGGCGCCTGCCGTTCGCAAGCTGGTCGACGAAAACAACCTCAATCCGGCAGACATCACAGCCACAGGCCGCGACGGCCGCATCACCAAGGGCGATGTCGTGCGTCATCTGGATACGGGTGGCGCGGCGAAACCGGCTGCCCCTGTTGCGGCCGCAACCGCGCCGTCGGCGCCGGGCTTTGTCTCCGCCGCGGACCTGCCTGAACGCGCAGAAGACCCCCGTGGGGAAGAGCGCGTCCGCATGACCAAGCTGCGAAAGACCGTGGCCTCGCGCCTCAAGGAAGCGCAGAACTCAGCGGCAATGCTGACGACCTTCAACGAGATCGACATGCAGGCCATCATGGATTTGCGGGCCCGCTACAAGGATGACTTCGAGAAGAAGCACGGCGTCAAACTCGGCTTCATGAGCATCTTCGTGAAAGCCGCGATCAACGCATTGAAGGAAATCCCGGCGGTGAATGCCGAGATCTTCGGCGACGAGATCATTTACAAGAACTTCTACGACGTCGGGATCGCTGTTGGCGGCGCACAGGGCCTCGTGGTTCCCGTGATGCGTGACGCCGATCAGAAAAACTTTGCCGAGATCGAGTCCGGTATTTCCGATTTCGGCCAGCGCGCCCGTGACGGCAAACTGACGATGAGTGAACTCACCGGCGGCACCTTCACAATCACCAATGGCGGTATCTTTGGCTCCATGTTGTCCACCCCGATCCTCAACCCACCACAGTCGGGCATTCTGGGCATGCACAACATCGTCAAACGCCCGGTGGTGGTCGATGATGAAATCGTCATCCGCCCGATCATGTATGTCGCACTGAGCTACGATCACCGGATCGTCGACGGCCGCGAAGCCGTCACCTTCCTGGTGCGCATCAAGCAGGCTATCGAAGACCCCGAACGTCTTCTGATTGGGGTTTAAAATCACATGGCAGACGGACAGAACTTCGATCTCATTGTCATTGGCGCCGGCCCGGGCGGGTATGTCGCTGCGATCCGTGCGGCGCAGTTGGGGCTGAATGTCGCCTGTATCGACAAGCGCAAGAGTCTTGGTGGAACCTGCCTGAACATCGGCTGCATCCCGTCAAAAGCACTGCTGCAATCCTCGGAACATTACGAGCATGCCCAGCATGGTCTGGCTGCGCATGGCGTCAAAGTCGGCAAGGTTTCCTTCGATCTTGATGCCATGATGGGCCACAAGAACAAGGTGGTCGAGGACAACACCAAGGGCATCGAGTTCCTGTTCAAAAAGAACAAGGTGACGTCATTCCACGGCACAGCACGCATCACCAGCGCCACCGAAGTCGACGTTACATCCGAGAACGGTGACTCCCAGACGCTGAAAACCGGCGCCATCCTGATCGCGACCGGATCGGATTCCACACCCCTGCCCGGACTTGAAATTGACGAAAAGCAGATCGTCACTTCGACCGGCGCGCTGACGCTGGCAAGCGTCCCCAAACACCTTGTGGTGGTCGGGGCCGGCTATATCGGCCTCGAGATGGGGTCTGTCTGGGCACGCCTGGGCGCCAATGTCACTGTCATCGAGTTCCTTGATCGCATCACCCCCGGTATGGATGGCGAAGTCGCCAAGGCTTTCCAGAAAATTCTTGAGGCACAAGGTATGACATTCCGTCTGGGGACGAAGGTCACAGGCGCTGAAACCCTCAAGACCAAGGTCAAGCTCTCTGTCGAGGCCGCCTCTGGTGGAGAGACCGAGACCATCGAATGTGACACCGTTCTGGTCTCGATCGGTCGGCGTCCCTACACGAACCAATTGGGCCTCGATGAAGCGGGCATCACAACCGATGAACGTGGATTCATCGAGATAGATGCGAACTTCCAGACCAATGTCGAAGGCATCTTTGCCATCGGGGACTGTGTCCCGGGTCCGATGCTCGCACACAAGGCCGAAGATGAAGGCGTTGCGGCGGCAGAAATCATTGCGGGCGAGACCGGTCACGTGAACTACGACGTGATCCCCGGCATCGTCTACACATGGCCCGAAGTCGCTTCGGTCGGAAAGACTGAAGAACAACTCAAAGATGACGGCGTTGACTATCGGGTTGGCAAATTCCCATTTTCAGCGAACGGACGCGCCCGTGCAGCCAATGAAACCGATGGTTTTGTGAAGCTGCTCGCAGATTCGAAGACCGACAGGTTGCTTGGCGCGCACATCATCGGACCCGATGCGGGAACGCTCATCCATGAAATTGTCGTTGGAATGGAGTTTGGCGCCTCGGCCGAAGACATCGCACGAACCTGTCACGGGCACCCCACCTTGTCCGAGGCCGTGAAAGAGGCGGCACTCGCCGTCGACGGACGCACAATTCACATATAGCCAGTTTCAGGATTCCGGCAGGTGTTGCGCGACGGCCATTGCGAGCTCCTGCAAATCCAGCGGCTTGCGCAAGAGTTCGGTTGCGCCAGCATCCAAGGCTTCGGCCTCTGCTTCACGCAACACCTGGCCTGTCACCACGATGATGGCCGGTTCCGGGCTTTCTGTGCGAATTGCGCGGATCAACTCAACACCATCACCATCGGGCATGCGAAGGTCCGTAACGATAAGGTCAGCCGGATCCTGCTGATGGACGGACAAAGCAGCCCGCCCACTCCCGGCTGTGCTTGTGCGCACGGTTCCATGCTCAAGGAATTTCGACACCTGCTGCGCGGCAAGTGGTTCATCATCCACCACAAGAATGTGACGCATATTCCCACTCATGACTGACGGTCCTCGAAATCTGTTTCGCCGGACACTTTGGCCGGTGCGATCCGCGGCAACTCGATACAGAACGCCGCACCAGCCGTGTCATTTTCAACTAACAAGGTGCCGCCCATGCTGGTGACAATGCCGTAGGAAATCGAAAGCCCAAGCCCGGTTCCGTCG
>JABJAG010000222.1 GCA_018666195.1 Alphaproteobacteria bacterium | reverse complement strand
GCACCAGCAGAGTATACATAGACTGGGGTGCCCGCGACTTCCGCGATCCGCGAAAGAGCCACGCCCTCGACATACATTTCGCCGTTACGGTATTCAAAGTTGCTCATTGTCAGTCCAGCCAGAAAGGCCACATGCACTTAGCGTGTGGGGTAGGTTCGCGGATAGGTAACCGGTTCGCCTTCCGGCGGCACGGGCGGGCCTTCCTTGCCGCAGGCTGCAAGTCCAATGGCCAGCAGCATGGCAATGATCAGGCTTCGGCCCAGATACAGCGTTCGGGTTGGCATCCTCAATCCCTCATGAACCGCGTGCGAGCATCGGAGGCGGCAGCGCGAACATTGTCTGGTGCTGTTCCGCCGAAGCTGGTGCGGCTCGCGACCGATGCCTCGACGGATAGAACACTGAAAACATCATCGGTGATTCGCTCGTCGATCGCTTGCATCTCATCAAGAGAGAGATCGATAAGATCGATGCCCTTGTCCTCGGCGTGTTTCACCACTGCACCGGTAATGCCGTGCGCGTCACGAAACGGAACATCTGCGACACGCACCAGCCAGTCGGCCAGATCGGTTGCCGTTGAGTAACCTTTACCAGCTGCGTTCCGCATGTTTTCGATTACCGGCTCCATATCGGAAATCATCCCGGTGGTGGCGGCCAGTGCTAACGCCAGTGAATCCGCAGCATCGAAAACGGGTTCCTTGTCTTCCTGCATGTCCTTGGAATAAGCCAGCGGCAGACCCTTCATGACCGTTAACAACCCCAGCAGATCGCCAAACACGCGTCCGGCCTTTGCACGTGACAATTCGGCGGCGTCGGGGTTTCGCTTCTGCGGCATCATTGAGCTGCCCGTTGTATAGGCGTCAGACAGCGCCACGAACCGGAAGCCGTCACTGCACCAGATCACGATCTCTTCGGCGAAACGGGAGATATGCGTCATGCTGATCGAAGCTGCGCTCATGAATTCCAGCGCGAAGTCTCGATCCGACACAGCATCAAGCGAGTTCGCCACCGGACGGTCAAAGCCGAGATCTTCAGCGACAGCGTGTCGGTCGATTGGAAATGATGTACCCGCCAGTGCACCAGCACCCAGCGGCAGTTCATTCAGGCGTGCCCGCGCATCCGCAAACCGGCCCCGGTCACGTCCGAACATTTCCACATATGCCAGCAGGTGATGGCCAAAGGTGACCGGCTGTGCTGTTTGCAAATGCGTGAAACCCGGCATGATGGTTCCTGCATGAGCTTCAGCTTTGTCGAGTAATACCGATTGCAATGCCTGGAGTTGCATGTCGACTGCGTCGATTTCATCACGCACCCAGAGCCGAAAATCGGTCGCCACCTGATCATTACGTGAACGTGCCGTATGCAGCCGACCGGCGGCATCGCCAATCAGTTCGCGCAAGCGGACTTCGATATTCATATGGATGTCTTCAAGCGCAGCTGAGAAAGTGAATTCTCCGCTCTCAATCTCTCGCGAAATCGTGTCTAGACCGGCATTGATGGCACCCCCATCTTCCGATGATAGGATGCCCCGCGTAACGAGCATCCGGGCATGCGCTCGTGAACCCGCGATATCCTGGGCGAACAGGCGCTGGTCGAAATCAATGGACGCATTGATGCGCTCCATCACCTCTGAAGGTCCGGAGGCGAAGCGACCACCCCATTGCGCATTGGCGGGCTTACGTGTTTCGTTTGTGCTCATCGTTTTGGGCTCGTTTATCTGGGAGCGACGTTTAACGCCATGATACGCCGGATGAAAGGTTTTCTGTTCATTGCCTTTGGTGCTTTTGCACTGGGGAGCGGGATATCGGGTGCCGTTTGGGCGGAATCCGGGCCTCCAATTGAAGGTCAGGTACAAAATTTTGAAGTGTTTCCCGAACCTCTCAAGACTGCCGATGTTCCGGTTTTGACAAAAACCGGAGGTACGACGACTCTTGATCAGTTTAAGGGCAAGTTCGTGGTTCTCAACTTCTGGGCCACCTGGTGTGGCCCGTGTATTCGTGAATTGCCATCGCTTGAGCGACTGGATGCAGCACTTCCTGATGGTAAAGCTCAGGTTGTTCTGATCAGCCAGGACCGTGGTGGCTTCAAGCAGACGGAGCGTTTTCTAAAGAAGCTGAACGTAAACTTCCCCGACAATTTCGTTGATGAGCGCTTGAAGTTTTCACGCGCAATTGGCGTTGTCTCACTGCCGACCACTGTCCTGATTGCGCCGGACGGCAAGGAGATTGGCCGTCTTGTCGGGACAGCAGAATGGGATTCCCCAGAAGCGCTGGCCTTGGTGAACTGGTATCTGTATCGCGACAAATCCGCGATGGAGAAAAGCGGCCGTTAGCGTGTGGGAACCGGTGTCTCGCCGGAATAATCGTAGAAACCACGACCGGTCTTGCGACCGAGCCAGCCAGCTTCAACATATTTCACCAACAGTGGGCAGGGGCGATATTTTGAATCGGCCAGACCTTCGTAAAGCACCTGCATCACGGCCAGACAGGTGTCGAGACCGATGAAGTCAGCGAGCTCAAAAGGGCCCATCGGATGGTTGGCGCCGAGCTTCATGGATTTATCGATCGAGTCGACGTTCCCGACACCTTCGTAAAGCGTATAGACTGCTTCGTTGATCATCGGCAGCAAGATGCGGTTGACGATAAAGGCCGGGAAATCTTCAGACACTGTCCCGGTCTTGCCAAGATCGCGGGTCAGTTCCTGAACATCCGCGAAGGTCTCCTCGTCCGTGGCGAGGCCGCGAATCAGTTCCACCAGCTTCATCATTGGCACCGGGTTCATGAAGTGCATGCCCATGAACTTGTGTGGCCGGTCTGTTCCTGCAGCCAGGCGTGTGATCGAAATTGATGACGTGTTCGAAGCGATAATTGCGCTGTCTTTGAGGTGGGGACACAGTCCCTCGAAGATTTTCATTTTTACAGTTTCGTCTTCGGTCGCCGCTTCGATGACCATGTCACAATCCGACAGACCCGACATGTCCGTTGCCGTGCTGATTCGGGCCAGGGCTGCGCCCTTGTCCTCGGCTTCGATCAATGTGCGCTTGATTTGGCGGTCCATGTCGCCACTGATTTTGGCGAGGGCATTGTCGAGTGCACCCTGATCGATATCCATCAGCACCACGTCGCGCTCTGAGAGTGCGCAGACATGTGCAATGCCGCTGCCCATCTGTCCGGCGCCAATAACGCCAATCTTGTTCAACATGTTTTTAGTCCCTGGATTCGGTGTTGTTCGTTTTGCGCCTATAACTGCTTTTCGAGCTCGTCATTGAGCTCGGGCAGGGCCTTGAATAGATCGGCGACCAGACCGTAGTCGGCGACCTGAAAGATCGGCGCTTCTTCGTCCTTGTTGATGGCCACAATGACCTTCGAATCCTTCATGCCGGCGAGATGCTGGATCGCGCCCGAAATGCCGACGGCAATATAAAGCTCTGGCGCGACGACTTTGCCTGTTTGTCCGACCTGCCAGTCATTCGGAACAAAGCCCGCATCGACAGCTGCACGGGACGCGCCCATGGCTGCGCCCAATTTGTCGGCGATCGGCTCAATCAGGGCGTAATTTTCGCCGGAGGCCATACCGCGGCCACCGGAAATGATCACCCGTGCAGATGTTAGCTCAGGG
>JABJAG010000221.1 GCA_018666195.1 Alphaproteobacteria bacterium | reverse complement strand
GACTTCATCGACAACATGAAAGAAATGGACTGGCGCCTCTATGGCAACGCCAGTGCCAAGACGGTGCTCGAAATTGCGCTCTATGACCTCGCGGGCAAGGCTCAGAAAATGTCTGTTTCGGAACTTCTCGGTGGCGTGCAGCGTGAACGTATGCCGGTGGTCAAGATGCTGGCAACCGGTGATGTCTCGACGGATGTGGGTGACGCGCGGGATGGCGCGGCCGAAGGTTATGCGGCCATGAAGATCAAGGTTGGCGGGAAGCCGGTGGATCAGGATATCGAACGCACCAATGCGATCGGGGAAGCACTTGCCGGTGCGGTTCAATTGTCATCGGACACCAATCAGGGTTGGAACCGGGATGAGGCGGTCTCGTTTGCGCGTGGTGCCAGTTCGGCGCTCGATTTTCTCGAACAACCGCTCCACGGGCACGATGTGGAGGGCATGGCGATGATCGCTGGTGAAGCATCCTGTCCGATTGCGGCGGATGAAGGCCTGCACAGTTTTGATGATGTGCGTCGTCATCACGCGATGGGGGCGGCCCAGGGCGGCAGCGTCAAGATGATCAAGCTTGGTGGTGTGACGCGCGCCAATGAAGCAACGAAGCTGTTTGCCGAACTCGGAATGAATGCGAACTTGGCGGGCAAGACCGCAGAGACCAGCGTGTCCAGTGCTGCCGTGCTGCATCTGGCGGCCGCTGCACCGACATTGGCCTGGGGTGTCAGCCCGACAACGCCTTATCTGGCGACAGATGTGGTTCGCAATCCGATCACTGTGCGTGGCGGCCATATCTCGGCCCCGGATGCGCCGGGTCTTGGTGTCGAAGTTGACGAAGACATGTTGGCGAAATACGCGCGGGCTTTTTAGGGAGAAAACTCGCTTCGCCGGACAAACACGAAGAAGGGGAGAGAACACCATGGCGAGATTGCCAGTCATAAATCCAGAGAACGCACCCGAAGAACTGCAGGACTTTTTTGGGGCCGTCACAAGCATGATTGGCCGGGTGCCGAACGCCTATCGCACGATGGCGCATGCACCTTATCTTGCGATGCTGTTTCTGCCGTTTCAGGCGGGCAACCAGCGCGAATGGGCAGGCGTGCGCGTGTCCGGCAAGATCAAGGAAATGGTCATCATCAAGACCAGTCACATCAATGGATGCGAATACTGCTTTGCCCACAACACGGCGCTGGGCGAGGCTGCCGGGATTACCCATGAGCAGGTGATCGCGATGTCGTCCGACGATTACTTGACCTCGGACCTTTTCGACGAACGTGAGCGGGCTGCTATCGAATGGGCCGAACATATGACCAAAAACACGGCGGCAACGCGTGATGATGTTTATGAACGGGTGCAGGCACAGTTCAACGAGGGTGAGATCGTCGAGCTCACCCTGATCTGTAGCATGTTCAACATGATCAACCGCTTCAATGACTCCCTCAAATTGACCATCGAGGCCCAGCCGGAAGTCGACAAGATCAAGAACTCGCTGCATATCGACCCGGCGAATATGAAGACCTATCTGCGTTGGCTGGCGGATAACTGGCCGGATGACTTTGACGATCTCAACGCGCGGGCCAGCGCGGCGGCGGAAGCCGCCTAGGGCGAAAACAAACCCGCAATTTGCGACCGGTCGGACTCTTTTCCTGCGCCCGGCTGTGGCATACTACGTGAAATTCAAACCGAAACGACTTTCTCAGGGAACACCTCAATGACCAACGCCTACCCGAACACCGAACTTCACATCGCCGGCAAATGGATGCCAGCTGCGGCCGGAGAGACGATCGACGTTCTCAACCCGGCGACCGAAGAGCCGATCGGCAATGTGGCCCATGCCCGGATCGCGGATCTGGATGCTGCCCTGGAAGCAGCAGAAACGGGTTTCCGCGTTTGGAAAGAAGTCTCCGCGATGGAGCGTTACAACGTCATGCGCAAAGCGGCCAATCTGGTTCGCGAGCGCGCCGATGAAATTGGCGCGATGATGACGATGGAGCAGGGCAAGCCGCTTGGCGAAGCCAAGCTTGAAACCCTGTTTGGGGCCGACATTATCGATTGGTTCGCTGAAGAAGCCCGCCGGACATATGGTTGGGTGATCCCGGCGCGTATGGGTGGCGTGACTCAGATGGTGGTGAAAGAGCCGGTGGGTCCGGTCGCGGCCTTCACGCCCTGGAACTTCCCGATCAATCAGGCTGTTCGTAAACTCTCGGGCGCTGTTGCGGCAGGTTGCTCGATCATTCTGAAGGGCCCGGAAGAGACCCCTGCGAGTTGCGCGGCATTGGTCCGATGCTTCGTTGATGCTGGGCTGCCCGACGGTGTGGTCAATCTGGTATATGGCGTCCCGGCGGAGATTTCCGAGTATCTGATTCCCCATCGCACCATTCGCAAGGTGACCTTCACCGGCTCGACAGCCGTTGGCAAACAGTTGGCGGCGCTGGCCGGTCAGCACATGAAGCGGGTGACCATGGAACTGGGTGGCCATTCTCCGGCCATTGTGTTTGAAGATGCAGATGTGGAAGTTGCGCTCAAGGTGCTGACGGCCAACAAATTCCGCAATGCCGGACAGGTCTGCGTGTCCCCGACCCGCTTCCTGGTCCACGAAAAGCATTATGACCGGTTCGTTGAGGGCTTCACCGAATTCGCATCCACTCTGCCGGTCGGTGATGGCATGGACCCGGACAACAAGATGGGCCCGCTGGCGCATGACCGTCGGATCGATGCGATCGAGGGCTTTGTCTCTGATGCCGTTGGCAAGGGCGCCACACTTCAGACGGGTGGCAAGCGCAAGGGCAACAAGGGTTACTTCTTTGAGCCGACGGTGATGACAGATGTGCCGCTGGATGCCCGGATCATGAATGAAGAGCCGTTTGGTCCGGTCGCACCGATCTCATCCTTCTCGGATTTTGATGCCGTTGTCGCCGAAGCCAATCGCCTTGATTACGGGCTGGCCGCTTATGCTTACACCAAGTCCACAAAGACCGCCGAAGCTATTGGCTCGGCATTTGAAAGCGGCATGGTCTCGATCAACCATCATGGGATCGGGTTGATCGAAACACCGTTCGGTGGTGTCAAGGATTCGGGCTATGGCTCGGAAGGTGGTTCGGAGGCCATCGATGCCTACCTGAACACCAAGTTCATCACCCAGGCTGGCCTTTAAGGACTCGCGTGGAGACGGATTGGGGTAGGCTTTCAGCTATGATCGAAAACCTTCAATTCGTCTCCATCGCACTTGAGGCCGTGATTGCCGGCATTTTTCTGGTGATTGCGCTGCGCGGCAAGACATTCATGCTCGGTCTGGCGCTGACATTTTCAATCTATGTTGTTTACGATCTCGCCCGACAATTTGCATGGGACGTCTCACCCGTCGCGTTGTTTGGCGGGTTTTTCGTGGCAACTCTGGCGGCGCTCTATTCGGCGGTGAAACTGTACCGACGCCTTTGAAGGCAGGACAAAAAACCACAAGCAGGACAATTCCATGGTGGACAAGCTCGTAACCGATATTGGCGGTGAACCGGCCGGGGCCGTGCCTCAGGAGGATCGCGATCAGTTGTTTTGGGAAAAGCAGATGATCGCTGCCTTCAATCTGCTGCAGGTGAAGGGTGTCGTCGTCACCGATGAATTCCGCCGCACGGTGGAAGAGATGCCCGCTGAATATTACGCCAACTCGACATTCTATGGTCGGCGCCTTGATGGGATGATCCGGTTGTTGATCGAGAAGGGTGT
This sequence comes from Alphaproteobacteria bacterium, assembly GCA_018666195.1. Lineage (GTDB taxonomy): Bacteria > Pseudomonadota > Alphaproteobacteria > UBA6615 > UBA6615 > JABJAG01. The sequence continues at coordinate 42,261 of JABJAG010000221.1, read as the reverse complement.
GCTCGACGCGGATACGTTCGACAAGCGAGCCCAGGAAATTCTGGCGGCAGGGACACGGGATCATGTCTGAGCCAACCGCAAGCTATAGCGTGGGAGACAGGGTGCGTATCCTTGATATCGGCAAGCCCGGCCATGTGCGTACCCCGACTTATGTGCGCCATAAGACGGGCACCATTGAACGCTTCTGCGGCTTGTTCGAAAACCCGGAGGACAAGGCCTATGGCCGCTGGGGTCTGCCGCCGATTCCGTTGTATCGGGTGCAGTTCAGACAGGATGATATCTGGCCCGATTATGACGGCGCGCCCGGAGATGTTCTCGAAATTGAAATCTATGATCATTGGCTGGCTCCGGCCGGAGAGGATTCGTGATGAACGGTGACGAACACAATCATGATCACGATCATGACGACCATGCACCAACCCGCGAGGATGATGACCTTGAACTCACCGAAGGTGAGGCGCGCTTTCTCGCGTTGAAGAGCCTGCTGATCGAGCAGGGGGTGATGACGGCGGATGAGATTCGCGCCCGTATGGAATTCAACGAGCGCGGCAGCCCGCATCAGGCCGCCCGGATGATTGCCCGAGCTTGGGTCGACCCCGCATACAAAGAACGGATGCTGAGCGATACCAAGGCCGCGGCTGCCGAACTTGGTATTGAGGCCACCGAAGCTGCGCTTGTGACCATCGAAAACACCCCGAAGCGGCACAATATGGTCGTGTGCACCCTGTGTTCCTGTTATCCGCGATCTTTGCTCGGGGAACCTCCGGCCTTCTATGTCAGCAAGGCCTATCGGTCCCGGGCTGTGCGCGAGCCGCGCAAGGTGTTGCGCGAATTCGGCGTGGATATTCCCGATGCCGTCGATATTGCCGTTCACGACAGCAATGCGGATCTGCGTTACGTGATCATGCCCATGCGCCCCGCGGGCACAGAAGGCCTGAGCGAAGACGATCTCGCCGCGCTGATCACCCGTGATTCTGTGGTCGGATGCGCGCTGCCGGTTGAACCTGCCTGACCGCTCTGATGTCTAGGATCGTTCTCTATGATCTGGTTGGTGCGGATGACCGCCGGTTTTCCAGCCATTGCTGGCGCATACGCCCGGCGTTGGCCCACAAGGGTCTCTCATTCGAAACCGTTCCGACACCGTTTACGAGCATCCCGAGGATAGGTGACGGCTCTTTTCCGACTCTGCCGGTAATCCGTGACGGCGAGACCTGGGTCTGCGACAGCTGGGCCATCGCAGAGTATCTCGAAACAACCTATCCCGACCGGCCCTCCCTGTTTGGAGGTGCCGCAGGTCATGCCCTCACGGCCTTTGTCAGCCAATGGTGGCGGACGCGACTGCATTTGTTCGTGATGCCGATGATCCTGCGGGATATCCACGATCATCTCGTGCCGGAGGACAAGGACTGGTTTGCCGAAACCCGGGCGAAGCGTTTCGGAAATAGCATCGTCGCGTTGGAGAAGGGGCGGGAGGAACGCCGGGTTGAGCTCCGCGAACGGTTGGGTCCGCTGCGCCAGATGCTGGCCGATCAGCCGTTTCTGGGAGGTGCTGCGCCGCTCTATGCCGACTATCTGGTCATGGGCACTTTTATCTGGGCACGCAAGATGAGCCCCTTCGCGCTGGTCACGCCTGACGACCCAATCCACGCCTGGATGAATCGCTGCCTTGATCTGCATGACGGGGCGGCGCGTTCAGGGCCAGGATTCGATTGGTAATATGCTTTCATCCGTTGGTTTGACTGGACAATTCAAAAAATACGAGTATTGTCCGTATTAACAGAATAATAACACCAAAATACATGTGTAATAGGGGCGGCGTTCTGGCTGGCTATGGCACACGCACGAAGATCAGGAGTTCGACTATGACAACCAAGCACCCCGAGACACTCGCTTTGCATGCCGGCCATCGTGCTGACCCGACCACCGGGTCGGTTGCCGTGCCGATTCATCAGACGACGAGCTACCAGTTCCGCGATACCGAACATGCAGGAAACCTGTTTGCACTGGCGGAACTGGGGAACATTTACACCCGGATCATGAACCCGACCGTGGATGTGCTCGAGCAGCGGCTGGCTGCGATCGAGGGCGGTGTTGCCGCACTTGGCCTGTCATCGGGCCAGTCAGCATCTATGTTCTCGATTCTGAACATCGCGCGCGCGGGCGACAATTTTGTCTGCTCCACAGACATCTATGGCGGCACGTGGAATCTGTTTAAGAACACCATGCGCGACATGGGGATTGAAGCCCGCTTCGTGGACCCGGCCGACCCGGAAGCCTTCCGGGCTGCGACGGATGACAAGACGCGCGCCTACTACGCCGAAACCCTGCCGAACCCGAAACTGCAAGTGTTCCCGATTGCAGACGTCGCAGCCATCGGCCGTGAGCTTGGGGTGCCATTGATCATGGACAACACGGCGGCACCTTTGCTGTGCCGACCGCTCGATCACGGTGCGGCTATCGTCATGTACTCGACCACCAAATATATCGGCGGTCACGGCACCTCGATTGGCGGCATGCTGATCGATGGCGGTAATTTTGACTGGGAAGCCCATGCAGACCGTTTCCCGATGCTGAACGAACCGGATCCGAGTTATCACGGTGCCGTCTGGACAGAGGCGGTGAAGCCGCTGGGGCCGATTGCCTACATTCTCAAGGCACGTGTCACGCTGTTGCGTGACATCGGTGCGGCCATGTCGCCTCAGAACGCATTCCAGTTCATTCAGGGCCTGGAAACGTTGCCGCTGCGTATGGAGCGCCATTGCGAAAACGCAGCTAGGGTTTCTGCGTTCCTTGATGGTCATGACAAGGTCGAGCGTGTGATCTATCCGGGTCTGATGGATGGTGAATCCCGTCAACGTGCGGATGCACATCTGAATGGCGGTTACGGCGGTCTGGTCGGAATCGAAGTGAAGGGCGGTCTGGAAGCGGGCAAGAAGTTTATCGATGCCCTGGAGCTGCTCTATCACGTGGCCAATATTGGTGATGCACGCTCTCTGGCCATTCATCCGGCGTCAACGACCCACAGTCAGATGCAGGCAGAGGAACTGCTGCAAGCCGGTGTCACACCGGGTTATGTGCGGTTGTCGATCGGGATCGAGCACGCTGATGACATTATCGCAGATCTCGATCAGGCGCTTTCCAAGGCTTAACAAAGAGCAGGTTCACGTCCCTCATGACTGGATTTTTTGGTTTGGCCCAGACATCATTGGTCCAATCAATTCATGAGGGACGTAATGGGAACGGGTTCGGATAAATTTGACGTCGTTGAGGCTTCAATCGACGATTTGCACGCAGCTATTCGCGCGGGGGAAACCACGCTGGTTGCGGTTGTGCAGCAGTATATTGATCGTGCTCGGGCCTATAATGGTGTTTCCAGCATGCTGGTGACGGAGGACGGCAAATCCGTCCCGGCGTCCACGGGCGTCGTGCGTGCTGGCGCCCCGCTGAAATTTCCGACCGAGACCATTCCCGTATCAGACGTTCTGCCTGATCTGGACAAATACAAAGGTCCACCGCTGGAATACGGGCGTATGGAGGCCACGGCCTCCAAGCCGGATGTCGAACAGCAGTTTGGTATGATTGCCGGCGTTCCCAGCGCCGGGCAGGTCAACGCTTTATCCACCCTCAATATCCGTGGCGAACGTTCGGTTACCTGCTGGGGTGAATTCGACAAGAACCCTTCTGAGGGACCGCTCCCGGCTGGCGCACCGCCGGTGTGCGAGATGTTCCGACAGTTCCCTGATGCGCTCGAGCGAGCGGCAGAACTGGACGCGGAATATGGCACCGAACCCGATTTGGATGCCTTGCCGATGTATGGGGTGACCTTCTCCTTTAAGGATCCCTTCGACACGATAGATATGCGCTCCACCGGGGGTGCGGATGCTGCCTACGACAATGATTTCCCCGCCCGTGATCACGTGCTGGTTGACCAGCTGCGCAGAAAGGGTGCGATCATTTTCGCCAAGGCTGTGAACACGGAATATAACGGCCGTGCTGGCGATCCGGGTGGTCGCAATCACCCGGACAAGGTGTTGCCTTCGACGCTGGGCTATCAGCGGGCGACCTGGGGCGGAAATCCTTCTAACCCCTATGACACGACCCGTGCGGCCTCTTTGGGATCGAGTTCGGGCTCGGCTCTGTCGGTCAGTACCAATCTGGTGATGGCGAGTTTGGGTGAGGAAACCCGCGCCTCCTGCCGTGGTCCCTCCAATCACAATTCGGTGGCCCTGATCCTGCCCCACAAGTCGATGCTCGGCTTTGATGGTGGTGCGATTGGCGCGGACATCTATTGCGATCGCTCAGGTATTCACGGCCGCTCGCTGCCCGATTGCGCGAAGATTCTTGATGCGCTCAAGGATTCCGAGAACGGTTATTATGACCCGCGTGACCCCTATACAACCGTGCCGCGTTCCTCCGTTCTCGATACGCCCTATGCGTCCCACCTTTCCAATGATGTTTCGGCCGGCGCGCTCAAGGGCATTCGCCTCGGCGTGGTGCGGGAGTCGATGGTCTATCCAAAGGACTCTCTGACCGAGAAACCCATCGTCGATGCCGTAACAGCCGAGATCAAGGATGTCCTTGGTGGGCGACTGGGGGCCACACTGGTCGAGTCCGGTGATTTGCTCTGGACACCGGATCCGGACATGGAGCAGTTGGTGCCCGACTTCCGGCGGGCGCTGGCAAAGCTTCTGCCGGTTTTCATGCCGGATGTGCTTTTCCGTCTGGCCCCGGATGGGACGCCTTTATTTAAGGAGTTTGAAGACGCGATCCGTCCGACGGAATTCCAGCCGGGGAAAACCTTCGGCAAGGGTACGATGGATTCCATTGATTATTGTGTTGCACTCGCCGAAGGAGCCGTCGAGCCGCCGGCCAATTTCGACATCGCAACGATCCAGCACCAGGAACTTGCAACGACCTTCCGTTTTCATATCAGTCAGTATCTGATGCGCCGGGCGGAAGATTGGAAGGCGGCAGGTTTCCATGAGGCACTCGACAATTGGGCCGCCTTGAACGCGCGGTCCAAGTTCTGGGGCGACGACCAGCGTTCAGGGTTCCTGAACTGGGAGGAAACCTCTGACCCTCGCAATGCGCTTGATGGGCGCCAGGGCGTGAATGAGCGGATCATGCTGCGCGAGCTGCTCCGCCGTGTTGATATGATGGTGCTGATCGAGAACAATCTGAACGCGTTCGTGCGTCTGCACACGCCATGGCCACCCGGAATTATTGGTGGCCCATTGCAGCACGATACGTCCAACAATTTGCGACCCGAGAGCCTCTATGGCCCGAACGCGGGCCTGACTGAAATGTTGGTCCCTGCCGGTTATGTCTCGACAGCTTACGACCCTGTCTACAAGTTGAATGAAGATGGAACAAAGTATGTTTCCTCGCCGTCGCGGGAGCCCACTGCGTTGGCGGCACCGGGACTGCCGTTCTCGCTCGTGTTCCGCTCGGAGCCGGGTACGGAGGACAGTTTGCTGCGAATTGCATCAGCTTATGAGGCTGTCTCCCGGCGACGGGTGTCACCTCCGGATTTCGGGCCTCTGGATTGATCCCTCAAGCGGACGATGTGCTGTTCGATGACACGTGATGAGAATAGGTAAACAATTATGACGGCTTCACGACAGCTTCATCTTGCGGCATTCATGCGCCCGATCAGCATCCACACCGGGGCCTGGCGTTACCCCGGCGGCACGCCCGATGCGAACTTCAACTTCCGGGCCATTGTGAAGTTTGCTCAGCGACTTGAAGAGGCGCGGTTCGATGCCTTTTTCATGGCTGATCATCTCGCCCTTCTGAACATGCCGATGGATGCGCTCAAGCGCAGTTCGACAGCGACATCGTTTGAACCATTCACGCTGTTGTCCGCGTTATCCATGGCAACAGAAAATCTCGGCCTGATTGCGACCGGTTCGACGTCCTTTGATGACCCGTTTCATGTGGCGCGCCGGTTTGCCTCACTCGATCATATTTCGGGTGGGCGCGCTGGCTGGAATATCGTCACAACTTCAAACCCGGATGCGGCGAAAAATTTTGGTTTGGATGAGCATCTCGATCACGCTGACCGCTACCGACGTGCCCGTGAATTTTACGACGTGGTGACCGGCCTGTGGGACAGTTGGGCGGATGATGCATTCATTCGCGATGTGGAATCCGGTGTTTTCTTCGATCCGGAGAAACTCCATACACTCGATCACAAGGGGGAGTACTTTAATGTTCGTGGTCCATTGCATATTGGACGACCGGTTCAGGGTTGGCCCCTGATTGTTCAGGCCGGTGGCTCGGAAGCCGGACGGCAGCTGGCAGCAGAAACTGCAGATGCCATTTTTGCAGCCCAACGCACGATGGAAGACGGGCGCGCGTTTTATGCGGATGTGAAGGGCCGGATGAAAACACTCGGTCGCGATCCTGATCATCTGAAAATTCTGCCGGCCTGTCTTGTTGTGGTTGGCGATACGGTTGAGGAAGCGCGCGAGAAACGTGCTGTGCTGGATTCCAAAGTGCATCTGGATAGTGCAATTGCATCACTGTCGATTCAGCTTGGGACCGACGCGTCGAAGTTCGAGCTTGATGGTCCGCTGCCTGAGATTCCCGAGTCCAATGCCTCCAAAAGTGGCCGCGAGCGGGCCATTCGCATGGCCGAACAAGAAGATCTGACTGTCAGAGAGCTGGCGCAGCGGATGGGCGGTTATTCCGGTCTTGCGTTGGTTGGTACGTCCGAGACCATTGCCGATGAAATGGAAGAGTGGATCGAAAACCGTGCCAGTGATGGCTTTACGATTATGTTCCCGTTCCTGCCCGAAGGTCTCGATCTGTTCGTGGATCGTGTCGCACCAGAGCTACAGCGTCGTGGGCTGCTGCGCCGTGAATATGAAGGCCCCACCTTGCGTGAAAACCTTGGTTTGCCCCGCCCCGAAAATCAGTTTTTTGCTGAAGTCGAAGATCAGGCGGCGCAGTAACGCGGTGGATCAGGTCAGGTAACCACCTCGGAAATACACCAGCGGATCCGCTTCCGGGTCACCGGAAACTGCGACCACGCGACCGAGGGCAAGAATGGTTCCGTGTCGCTCGATGGTTTCTTCCAGGATGCAATCCATCACGCCAACGGCGCCATTGAACACAGGCGCGCCGGTTGCCAGATAACCCCATCGGTTCGCCTCAAAACGGGCAGGGCCCTTGATGTCGCTTTTCCCGGAGAAGAGATCGACCACGTCTTCCGTTCCGCCTGGCAGGTAGTTGATCGCGAAATGCCGCGAATCCCGGATCGCACCCAGCGCGGAGGTTTTTGCATCGATGGAGACCAGCATGGTTGGCGGGGCAGCACAGACATGGGTGGCTGAAAGGCCCAGAAATCCGGCTGGCCCGGCGCTGCCTCGTGCGGTCACAATCGTTGCGGCCACGGCGCGTTGCCCCACCGCGTTCCAGAATTTTCCGATATCGATATCTGCGTTTGCCGCAGAACTTCCGTCAGTGCCCATGACGCCTCTAGGTCTCAGCTTTTGCTGATGTCGGGGTTGGTTCCGTTGGTCAGGCGCTTGTTGATCCAGTCGGAGTAGACATCAACCGCAAGCCAGATGGTTTGCGCGAGAGCGAAATTCGCAACGCCGTAAAGCCAGGGGAAATCAAATCCGGCAGCGAACCATGAGCCCGATACCACAAACACTAGAATACAGATGATACCCGATGCAATATTTGCGAGGACGAGACGTTGCCAGTGCCCCTCCCACGACTTGGAGAGCCGGAACACGATCCGGCTGACGAGAAAGGTGGGGACAAAGGCTGCGGCGAAAAAGCCGACATCGAAAACGAAGTTCAACGGATTCTCCGAAGAAGTGTGTGATTCGCAGTTACCATACATGGGTCTATGCGGTTGAAGAACCATACTGTGGATAGAGAAGCGGCTGGCGGAGCAGGCCCGTGGTGCGTTATGCAGGCTATGGACGTTCGCGAGGGGAAGCGGATTTATGGAAGAACAGGAAATAGTAGAGCAGAAGCCCATCATGCAGGGCCTGGTTCTGGCGGTGGTTTTGGTTTTGGTGGGGCTTTGTGCGGTGGCTATGCTGGTTCTGGCAGCTGCAGCGGTCGTCTTTCGTTAAAGGTTCTCAACCCGGTCTTTGCGGCGTTTTCCTTCCCGGTGTGCGATGAAGGTTGCGCTCGCGACAATCATACCGCCGCCCACCCAGGTCCAGATTTCCGGCTGTTCTCCGAACACGGCCAGCCCCAGAATGGTCGCCCAGACAAGTTGTAGAAACTGAATAGGCTGCGTCACGGTAATGTCTGCGGCGCGAAAAGCCTGAGTCAGTGTGTAGTGGCCAAGTGTGGCGAGAGCCGCTGTCGCGAACAGCCAGACCAGTTCAATCGCGGTTGGCGTTCGCCAGACATAAATGGCTGGGACCAACAGAACCAAAGTCACAAAGACCGAGAGATAAGCGACGATCGCCGTACTGGACTCGACATTGGTCAATCGCTTGGCGATCAGGAAAGACGCCGCAAACAACGGCGCGGCGGTGAGCTGAGCAATGGAGCCGATATTTATTTCCTGAAATCCGGGCTGCAGCACAACCAGTGCGCCGCCAAACCCCATCAGCACAGCCCCGATCCGATAGAGGCGCAAACGCTCTCCCAGAAATAATGCGGCGCCGACGGTGGTGAAAATAGGTGCGGTGAACCCCAGTGCGGTTACTTCTGCGATGGGGATGTTTGCCATGGCAAAGAACCAGAGCATGACCCCGATTCCATGGATAACTCCGCGTGATGCATGCAGTCCGATGACCGAAGCTGGCCGCCGAAGGCTTCCCATCCGAACGAAGACAGGTAGCAGCAAAAGAAGACCGAATAGATAGCGTATGAACGCGGCCTGAACCGGACTCATATCTGTGCCCAGATGGCGGACAATTCCGGTGACAGCGACGAACAGAACACCCGTTGTTGCCATCCAGGCAATGCCGCGAAGATTTCCGGTCATACGGCTTTCCTGCGTGAGTCCTGAACCAGATCAGGCGCTGTGATCACTCGGAGCGACTGGCATGAGCGATGGTCAGAAACGCCTGCAGGACGAGCAACAGGGACAAAACAAAAACTGGCCCATCGGGATCATTCGTTCGGCTGCTGAGAAAGGCGTTGATGCCGACCCCGAGAATGCCGATGACAAGGATCAGCAATGCCGTTCGTTTCAGGCGCGTGACTCGTGCTGCGGGAGCTTTGAAAAGCGCCTCCCAGGTGATCAGCATTGCGCCGATGACGACGATGGCCACGATGGCGCGTATTAGCGTCCCGGTTGTCGTTCCGTCTTCGGTGCCCAGATTGAGCCAGACCGAATAAGCAGCTCCCAGTCCGGTAAGTGTGGCAATGATGAGGAGTACAATTCGGTTCATGAGAGTCGGTGTCCGGGTGGGAAGAGCAGGCAGTCTAGCATTTGTTCCAGCAATGGACATGTGGCCGGCGCGCAGATGGTGTAGGGTGTCTGTGAAAACCTGGGGGCAGTTCAGTGCAAAAAAAGTCTATCCGGCGCAAGGCGCTACTGGCATCCGTTGCTGTCGTTACAATTGTTGCAGCATCGCATGGCGCACTGGCGCAATCCGATTTCTTTAAACGCGGTGGTGAACTGTTGCGCCAAATTCCGGGTTCCGGGTCGTCGCAAAACACGCCCTCGCTTGGGTTGAATGACGCCGATATTGGGGCGGGATTGCGTGAGGCGCTCAAGGTTGGGGCGAAAACTGTTGTTGGCCAGGTTGGGGCTGTGAACGGATACAACGCCGACCCCCGGATTCATGTTCCTTTGCCCAAAAGCCTCTCGACGGTGCAGAGCACGCTCTCGCGGGTCGGGTTGTCCGGCATGATGGATGATCTGGAGCTCAAGCTGAACCGCGCCGCGGAAGCTGCTGCGCCTGAGGCCCAATCTGTGTTCTGGAATGCGGTGGACCAAATGACCATGGATGACGTCCGCGAGATCTATAACGGTCCAGATGACGCGGCAACGCGCTTCTTTGAGCGCACCATGACCCCCGATTTGAAATCCAGGATGCGTCCCATCGTGGATCAGAGTCTGTCGGAAGTCGGTGCTGTACGTTCCTATGACGCTGCGATCAGTCGTTACAAGAATGTGCCTTTTGTACCCGACGTGAAGGCGGACCTTTCGAACCATGTCCTCGAACTCGGACTACGCATATTCCTGTACCTGGCCGAGGAAGAGAAGGCGATCCGCGAAAATCCGGCGAAGCGAACCACGGATCTTCTGAAAAAAGTGTTCTCGAACTAGGGCAGGACAGCCCGCCAAAACGGCGTTAGTAGCCAAACAGGCGCTTGATGCCCTTTCGGTCACGTGGCGGCATGCGGAGCTCCAACACGGCGTCACCTTCGAGCACTGTCTCATCGACCCGATAGAGGTGACAGAGGACGTGATCCACGCTGCTCCGAGGGCCAAAGGGAAGTGCAATCACACCGCAGTTTATCGGTCCGTTTCCTGTGGGCACAGCATCGGTTTCATGAACCGGGCTTTCAGTCACGACCACTTCGCGACCCAATGCGACGATCCAGTCGACTGTCATGGCATCGATCGGGATGGGAACAGTCGGACCTCCCGAAGTGGGAACAAACATATGGGCAACTTCGAGGGCCGGACGTCGACCGTGCTCCGTCACCCGAAGCAAAAGGCTGTTTGGCCACTGGCGCGCAATCGTCAATGAGTCCAGTTCCTGCAGCTTGGGCCTGAGGTGTTCGCCCGCCAGGTGCTCCCACAAATCGATGATTGCAGCAGGCGCGATATCATGACCTGAGGTTGATGGCGTTGCAGCATATGCGGGAAGGTCTTGCTGCGGATTGCGGAAGTTGGCTACGTGCCGCGGGGCGCGAAACGCCTGAGGTGGCTGAGGATGATGGCGGACGGAAACCGGACTGTCATCGTTGGTCGGAACGAGTGCCACCGGAGCGGCGTCCTGGGCGCGGGTGTTGGGTTCTCCCGGACAATGTTCGGGCGTTTCCGTCATCTTCCGGCTGATGGTGATTGCGGCCAGAGATGCAGCGGGTGCCGGACGGGCAATCGGATCGGTTTTTATGTTGGGATCAGGCATGGCTCTGTTCTTTCCTCCACATACGGCTAAAGCGGCAGTTGTGGGGCGGGATCCTCTTGGGACCAGTGATTGTGTTGGCGCGTGTCTGACGCGGGCATCTGTTTCAGATAGGCATCAAGTGCGCGTGTCAGAAGTTCCTGACGGCTAATTCCCAGCGATTCGGCGGTGTTACAGAACGCGGCATGCCGTTCGGGTTCAATGCGGAAGGTGAACTTCCGGCGCTTGATGGGCGGCTTCGCGGGCTTTGCCATATTCGCCGCACGACGAGGCAGTTTCTCTTGTGGGGATGTTGAATCTGCCGGCCGCTGCAATGGAATGGGCGGCAGGACAATGATCCGGCGCGCCTGAAATCGCGACTCACCGCCGTGGTGGGTGGTGGCCGGGTTGGCTTCGCCTTTTCTGGCTAGCAGGCCCTCGCTCATCGCGCGTCGGGCCAGTGGATTGTGCCGTTGTTACGCAGGCCTGTCAGGCGCGCGAAGCCATCTGACATGACAGTGGGTTTGGTTTGTCGCTCAAACCGGCCGTGCAGATAGTTCCACAATCGGGATACCTCATCTGAGGAGCGTTCGGCGCGGGGGAGTTCCATCACCGTGCGACCATCGATCATGCTGGAGGCGAAATCCGTTCGCTGATGAATGGTCACGGGCGCGACGGTGCCGTGTTGCGACAGGACGACGGCAGCCTCCCCGGTAATTCGGGCACGCGGGTTGGCGGCATTGATGATGAAAACCAGAGGTTTGCCAACGGCCTCGACCATCGAAATGGTGGTGCCGGCCGCTCGCAGATCATGCGGGCTGGGGCGCGTGGGGATCGCGATGAGATCAGACAGCCCGATGACGTGCTCGATCATGTCGGTGATCGCCGGGGGTGTGTCGATAATCACGAGTTTGAAACCAAGATTTCGCGCTCGCTCCAGATCTCCGGCGAGGGTCGCGATCGAGGCGCTGAGAAATGATGGTGTCTTGGCGTGTCGTTCGTTCCACCAGTCGGTCAGACTGCCCTGGGGGTCGGTGTCGATGATTGCAACGGGGCCTGCGCCGGCGATCTCTGCGGCGACGGCGAGATGTCCTGCGAGGGTGGTTTTCCCCGATCCGCCCTTTTGCGATGTCAGCGCAAGGATGTTCATGTTGGCTCCCGCCGGCTGTGTTCTGGTTGTTAACTGATGTACGGACATTACTTTTGATCACTGCAGAGAACCAAATACAGACGTCTAAAAAGCGGGTCATTGTTAATACTGAAAGTGTGTTTTGTACGTGTTCTTTTTGAGCCGGAATTGCATGAAATTTCCGGATAATTTTCTTCGACCATCTTCGGGTTGCGGGTCGAATTTGTGTTCTGATCCGGTGTACTCTCCAGCCCTGATCCAGGGAGGAAAGAATGGCTGACACACAGACGAAAACCGAAGGTGCCTACAAGGCCGGCAACGGCGCTTATGTATTTGATGTCGACAAGTTGCAGGGTCTGGACGCAGGGCCGGGTTATGCAGAGACCTTCGGCCCGGTGGTTGAAGGCGAATTGACTCAGGTGGGCATCATGACCTTGCCAGCCGGGCAGTCATCATTGCCCCACACGCATCCGAACGAGCAGTGGATTTACATCCTCACAGGCAATCTGAGCGCCACGGTCGATGGTCAGGAATCCGAAGTCGGTCCGGGTCAGCTCATTTATATCCCGGCGAACGTTGTTCACAGTGTGAGCATCTCACCCGATGAAGATTGTCATTTCTTCACAGCCAAGGATCTTCGTAGCGGAATTGCCGGAACGCCTGTTTCGTCATAATTCGCAAACGTTTTGTTATCCCGGGCTTCAGTACAGCCTGACCCGAACCCGTGAGGTCACGTGACATGAAGACTGTAACAACCGTCGGAATCGTTGGTGCCGGCACCATTGGATCTTCATGGGCGGCGTATTTTCTGGCTCAGGGCCTGGACGTTCGGTGCTGGGATCCAATGGATGGCTATGCGGAAAATGTGACCTCCCTGGTGGTCCGGGCCTGGCCGTTGCTCGAAGAGCTGGGTCTTGCCGAAGGTGCCGCCCTCGACAGGCTGCAGTGCTTTGACCGTATCGGAGAGGCGCTGGAGGGTGTCGGGTTCGTGCAGGAGAGCGGCCCGGAGAATGCCGAGATCAAAGCCAACCTCATGGCCGAGATCGATCGCGACACTGCGCCGGAGGTTGTGATCTCATCCAGCTCGACTGCCTTGCCGGTTTCCGAATATCAACATAAAGCCAAGCATCCCGGGCGCATTGTGCTGGGTCATCCGTTCAATCCGCCGCATTTGATGCCCGTCGTTGAAGTGGGTGGCGGCAAGCTGACCGAGACCTGGGCTGTCGACAAGGCGATGGAATTCTACGAATCCGTTGGCAAGACGCCGATCCGACTGCGTGCGGAAATCCCGGGTCATCTGGTCAACCGATTGCAGGCAGCGCTCTATCGTGAGGCGGTACATCTGGTCGCTGAGGGTTACGCCACGGTTGAGGATATCGACAAGGCGATCACAGGTGGTCCCGGCCTGCGCTGGGCCTTCATGGGGCCGCATATGACCTATCATCTCGGCGGTGGTGATGGCGGCATCGCGCGCTATCTCGACATCCTGGGGCCCAGTCAGGAACGACGCTGGGAAGCGCTCGGTGATCCCGAACTCAACGATGCGGTCAAACAGAAGATTATCGACGGTATTGATGCCGAGGCCCGCGGCCGCTCGATTGGCCAACTGGCCGAAGAGCGGGACGCGACCTTGCTCAAACTGCTCAAGGTTCTGAAAAAACCATCTGAATAGCCCGCTACAGTGAGACGGCGCGTGGCCGGCTCATTGTGTCTTGCCCCCAATATTGAAGGAATGGCCCGTGGCCGATCATCAGAAAAGCGCATTGTTTTCCCCGCTGACTGTCAGTGGCACCACGTTCAAGAACCGTGTTGTGATTTCACCGATGTGCACCTATTCCGCCGATGACGGTCTGGCCAGTGACTGGCATATGATCCATCTCAGCCAGTTCGCGATGGGCGGTGCGGCAGCGGTGTTCACCGAGGCGGCAGCGGTTGAGCCACGTGGCAAGATTACCCATGGTGATCTGGGCATCTGGTCGGCTGATCATGCCCGCGCCCTCAAGCCCGTGACGGCATCAATTGCCAGATATGGTGCTCTGCCAGCGATTCAGATTGCGCATGCGGGTCGCAAGGCGAGCATGCAACGCCCCTGGCACGGCAATGCTGCGATGGATGACAGCGACGCGGGACGTGGTGAGATGCCCTGGGACATTGTGGCCCCCAGCCCGGAACCGGTCCGCGAAGGATGGATCATGCCCGGTGAACTCACCATCGCAGAAATTGGCGCCATTCAGGATCGTTTTGCCGCAGCCGCTGGACATGCGCTGGATGCGGGGTTCGAGGTTCTCGAAATCCATTCCGCCCATGGCTATCTGTCGCACTCGTTCCTCTCGCCGACGTCGAACCAGCGCAACGATGCCTATGGCGGCGATCGTGCTGGCCGCATGCGATTCGCGCTGGAAACAGCGGAGAAGGTGCGCGCGGTCTGGCCGGACGACAAACCGCTCTTCGTTCGCATTTCCTCGGTCGATACCGATGGTGTCACCGAAGGCTGGCAGCTCGAGGATTCCGTGGTGTTGTCCGGCGAACTCAAGGCGCGCGGCGTCGATGTGATTGACTGCTCGTCGAGCGGAATATCCGGACCTGCAACAGCCGCCCAGGGCAAGACCCCGTTGGGTTTTCGCACGGCTTATTCGTCACGGATCGGCACGGAAGCTGATATCGCGACCATGGTGGTCGGGCTGGTGATCCACGCCGAACACGCCGAAGCTATTGTCGCTGACGGGCAGGCCGATCTGGTCGCGATCGGGCGTGAAGCCTTGTTCGACCCCTACTGGGCGCGCCATGCTGCACACAAGCTGCAGGCCGATCCTGAGTTTGCGGACTGGCCGGAGCAATATGGTTGGTGGCTGGTTCGACGCGAACCGCAGATCAGCGAATACAGGGATGTCTGACCAGCAGACCTACCCACACCCCTCAACACAGACAGCCCCATTTCATTCAGGTTCTGGAGAATTTTCATGGCAACCCCGATCAAGTTCTATTTCGATTTCGTCTCGGCCTATTCCTATGTGGCGATGAACAATATCGAGGCGCTCGCAAAACGCTGGGGTCGTGAGGTCGAGTGGCACTGTGTGTCGTTACCTGCCGTACTGGACCATCACAAAGTGATTTCCCCGCGCGCGCAGCCCGCCAAGTTTGCCCACAATGTGAAAGATTTTCCCCGTCTGTGTGAGATGAATGATCTGCCGGTGGCCTCGCCGTTTCCACCGGCAGTTCCGCCTTATGGGGCGACCCTGCATCGCCTCGTTTTCTGGCGGCTCAACCGCAAGACCCCGGAGCTTGCCAAGGCGTTCGCGCGCGCTGTGTCTCACCGCTATTTCGGCACCGGGCAGGAGGTCCGCACGGCCAGCCAACTCGCTGCTGCTTGCAAGGCGCGTGGCGTGCCGCTGACCCTGAAGGAGATCAAGGCGGCCGAGAACGACAAGGCGGCGCAGAAAGCGCTGGATGCGGCCTTCAAACGCGCCATCAAGGACGGCATGTTCGGGGCACCGTTCATGGTGCTGGACGGCGAAACCTTCTGGGGCGCTGACCGCCTCGATCACCTGGAATACCGTTTGAAAAATGCGGTGAAGGTGCCGCGCGGGTTCGAGCCGTTCTCCTTTACCAGTCCGTTCACGACCCTCAACGGCCCGCTTTTCGTGAAGTGCGGCAAGACGAAAGCTGTATTCGGGTTTCGGGTTGCGGCCCATCAACTCAACCCGCGCAATGTTGTGCATGGTGGCTGGATGACCAGCTTTGTGGATGTGGCGATGGCCCAGTCCGCGCTCTACGAACTCGGCGTCGTGGCGCTCACGCCGACCATTCATCTGGACGCGGATTTTCTTGCCCCGATCCATCCCGGCCAATGGGTCGAATGTGATGTGCGCCTGGTGAAGACCACACGGACGATGAACTTCGTTGAGGCGATTTCCTATGCCGACGGTGAGCCGGTGCTGCGTTCCTCGGCTGTCTATCGTAAGCCGCGCGAGATGAAGAAGCGCGTGGGCACGAACCTGTCACCGACGGACTAGGGCGCGTTCAGACGTCCTGCAGGTTTCTCCAGATTTTGTCGAAGGATTCGTGCGTGTCGCCGAATGCTTCGACAACCCGGGGGTCGAAATGGCCCCCGGCGTCTATCCGGTCATCGCCATGCAGGATGATGTCGCGGGCCTGCTGATGATCCAGCGCGGGCTTGTAGGGCCGTTTGGAGCGCAGGGCATCATAGATATCCGCGATCTGAACGATACGGGCAGAGAGTGGAATTTCGTCTTCCCGCTTGCCGTCGGGGTAGCCGCTGCCATCCCATTTTTCATGATGATTGAGGGCGATTTCGGCCGCCATCGCCAGGCGGGGTGACTGATTCAGGATGCGGTGGCCATAGATCGTGTGGTTGTCCATTTCGCGGCGCTCCTCGGTGTTGAGGGCGCTCGTCTTGCGCAGGACTGTTGGGGCGACACCCATTTTCCCAACATCGTGAAGTTGGGCCGAGTATCGCAACTGGTGACAGTATTTCGCGTCCATGCCCAATGTCTGACCCAGGAAGTGGCTGTACTCATTCACGCGGAAGACGTGATTTCCGGTGCCTTCGTCATAAATTTCGGCGGCGCGGGCGAGCATTGAAATTGCCAACCGGAAGGCGTCATCACCCCGAACACCTTCAATGTCTTCGATGAAGGCCAGTTTCTCGACCTGTTGGCGCAGACGATTGTTGCGTTCGGTCGGGTCAAAACGAATCTGGCCTATGCGCTCGAGCAGGTCGGCGCGCTCCACGGCTGCGCCGGCCAATCGGTTGAAGCGCGCAAACAGTTCCAGGGATTCCTGTGCGAAGGCGCGCCCGGAGGAAACATCGTTGCTCAACGTCACCACGCCAACCACGTCCTTGGCGTGATTTGTCAGGGCAAAAGCGGCAATCGCGCCGGGCTCCATGTCTGCGGGAAAATCCGTGGCACGGTCAATGAGGGCAATTGCTTCGGACGCGGCAGCGTCATCAAATTTGAGGGTCGAACCTGTCTGGGCGACGATAGTCGACATGGAAGGGTGGTCGATCGGGATGATGTCTTCCACCTCCGATGTTTCGGGCCAGGAGGCAGCACGTATGAGGCTGGATTCCTCTTTATCGTGGCGCAGTAGATACAACACGCCGCCATCTGCCTGCATCAATGCGCAGGCCTGATGCAGCGCTTTGCCAGCCAGAACCGCGGCGGACTGGCCGGGGTGGTGATCGAGCATATCGGCGAAGGAAAGCCGCTTGTTCATTGCGTGGTGGGCATGGTGCGGTCCGCTAGACGTTTTCCATCCCTGCGCGCAGGGTGATGTCGTTGAACTGGATCTCGTTGTGTTTTCCTGCCAGGTCAGCGGGGGCTTCGCGTGCCAGCCAGGCCAGCATCTTTGCCGGGCGTTCGGGTGATTGGCCCTGATCGGGGGTTAGGGCCTGGGCTCGAAATTCGCTGCTCGCGTAAATCTCGGCAACCATGTCGGTCTGGGTGAAGCCCGGCGACAGAGCAAAAATCTTCACGCCGGTATCAACCAGTTCAAAGTGCAGACATTGGGTCATGGAGAGCAATGCAGCCTTCGAGGCGCAATAGGCGCCATAGAATCGGTCGGGCATAAAAGCGCGTGCGCTGGTGATGTTGATGATGGTGCCCGCGTCATGCTCGAGCATCGAAGGCATCGCAGCTGAAATCAGATTGTAGGGCCCCATGACATTGCCCATCAGAACGCCCTGAAAGGCTTGAGGCGTGACCTTGGCAACTGAACCCATGACGTTCATGCCAGCATTGTTGATCAGCACGTCAATCCGGCCATGTTCGGCGATGACAGCGTCGACAAAGGCTTTGGCGGCGTCGGCATCGGAAACATCGAAGCCGTGACACTCGGCCGTTGCACCCAGGGCTTCGACAGTGGCTTTGGTGTCGGCGCAGGATTCAGCCTTGCGCGCGCAGAGTATGAAATGCGGGCCGTCAGAGGCCATTTCCTTTGCTGCCGCAGCGCCGATGCCACGGCTTGCACCGGTCAACACGACGATCTTGTTTTTCAGGCCGGACATGTTTTTCTCCGCTATTTGTTTCGTGAACGGATATTGACGCGAGAGCGCCCAAAAGAAAACGCCCGGGACAAAGCCCGGGCGTTTGATGGTGTTTGGTTCTGCGGGTTAGTCGCGATTGCCGAACAAGTGCAGCAGCATCATGAACAGGTTGATGAAATCGAGGTAGAGGCGCAGTGCGCCCATAATCGCTTTTTTGCCAGCGACCTCGGAACCATCAAGCTCGTCATACATCTCTTTGATCTTCTGGGTGTCGTAGGCGGTAAGGCCAACGAAGACGAGAACACCGATCACGGAAATCGCGAATTGCAACACCGTCGAACCGATGAAGATATTCACGATGCTTGCCAGAATGATGCCGATCAGACCCATGAACAGGAATGACCCAAGGCCCGAGAGATCGCGCTTTGTCGTGTACCCATACAGGCTCATTGCGGCGAATGTGGAGGCGGTGATGAAAAACACCCGGGTGATGCTGGCACCTGTGAAGGTCAGGAAGATGTGGGACATCGACAGGCCCATGACAGCTGCGAACACCCAGAACACCAGTTGCGCCGTTGATGCGCTCATCCGCTGAATGCCGAAGCTCAGAACCAGTATGAAAGCCAATGGCGAGAACATCGCGATATAGGCCAGCATGGTTGGCTGTATCTGGCCGACGGCGTTCTGCGCGTAGAACAACTGCAGCAGTGCTGGTGTACTGGAGACCAGATAGGCCACGAGGCCGGTCAGTGCGAGGCCGATGGTCATGTAGTTGTAGACGCGCAGCATATAGGACCGGAGGCCCTCATCGATCTGTGCGTCGGCTGCGCTGCGGCCCTGAATGACCGTCTCGCGATTGAATTCGTTTGCCATGGTGTTTCGTCCCCTTCGGGGCTCCCCTGCTAAAACGTCTAACCTGTGCCGCAAATATGGGATGGCGACCGGCTCAAATCAACCGGAAACCCATTGGATTTTTCGTGATAATGGCGAAGTAAACGCCTGAATTCGATCAGTTTTACGTATTTGACGTATTCGTCTGCGCCTGCAGCGCGTTGATCACATGATACGACAGGATCAGCATGGCCAGTACGGCCAGGATCGGTGGTGCCCAATCGGGGCCGAGTGGAACCAGAATAGCCAACATCAGCGCACGCGCGATCAGCCGGCTCCAGATCTGCCAGAGCGGCGTTTCGCCTTTTGCCCCACGGCGTGAAAGAGCCACATCTGCGAAGCCCAGAAGTCCGGCTGCGATGACCCAGGTGTCCATCAGGCCCAGTTGCATGGGCAGCAAAGCCAGAATGAGCGCGAAAAATGCGCCGGTCATGTTGCTCAGCCGATCGCTGTAGAGACTGCGTGAGCCGGTGACCCGGGCCAGCCAGTTGTCACTGGTCTCCAGCAAGGCAGCGCCAAGCCCGAAGACCACGAGAGACCACAACACGGCGGTCGGCTGGTCACTGGCTGTGGGCAGGATCGCCAATCCGCCCAGCAGGCAGGTGATGCCCACTCGGACAAGGGTGAAGCGCGTACCGGTGGTCAGTGTTCGCGCGTAAGCTGGTCCTTCGTCTGTGATTCGTGTCTTTGTGTTCGACTTTGGTACCAACGCAGAGAGCACCAGCAGGATGACCAGAATGACAAGACTGGCAATCGGCGGTGCGGTGCCCAGACCAAAGGCGACGGCGTAGATGAATGAGGCTGAACCGGTGACCAGAAAGGTCAGCGGAATGTGGCCCATCCCCATGGTGTGAACCTTGGGCGGGTGCAGTGGTGGGCGTGGCTCAATCGATATCTGGTCGTCGCGGTCGTTGTTTGTCACACATCTTCCCCTGAAACTTTACTCGTTACGCAACCATGGAGCCGCTTTCTGCCCCATTGCGCGCCATGTGCCAACCAGTCCGGCGCCGATGGTGATCATTGTGGCAATGACTGTCGTGACGAAGATGGCCTCGGGCTCGAAACTCCAGTTGATACCCAGCATCCATGTCACCACGGCCCATCCGGTCACGCTGCCAACAATTGCCGCTATGACGGCTGTGACCAGACCCAGCAAACCGTATTCCAGAACATAGGCCGTGACGATATCACGACGGGTCGCGCCAAGGACTTTCAGAACAACACTGTCATATATTC
Source organism: Alphaproteobacteria bacterium (assembly GCA_018666195.1). Lineage (GTDB taxonomy): Bacteria > Pseudomonadota > Alphaproteobacteria > UBA6615 > UBA6615 > JABJAG01. The sequence goes on along the minus strand of JABJAG010000221.1, from coordinate 21,956 downwards.
GGCGCCGGTGACCGGCGGCGATGGCGCCGGATAGCACCAGCGTGCCGGCAAGAATCGTGATCAAGGCTGTCAGTCGCACTGCGGTTCCGACATTGCTGATTAAGGCGCCAACGGTTTCGAGTGCGCCACGCACCCGGATCGAGGTCACATTGGCAAATCGATCGGTGACTGCGCGTTCGAGCGCGTCTTCTGTGGCTTCATCTGCGTGAACCACGGCGATGTGCATGCGCGGTGCAGATTCGAGCACACCGGGGGAAAAGACCATCACGAAGTTGATCGCCAGCCGTTGCCAGTTGATCTGCCTTGTGTTGGCGATGGTCGCGGTGAATTCCCGTCCCAGTATGTTGACTGTGATTGTATCCCCGATCGCCAATCCCAGCCCGACAGCGATTCGGTGATCAAGGCTGACGAGCATCTCTCCGGCATAGTCTGAAGGCCACCATTCGCCTGTGACAATCGGGTTGTGAGCCGGGGCTTCGCTGGCCCAGGTGATGCCGCGGTCGCCGCGCAAGACCCAACGCGCATCCTGCGCGACAGTCGCGTCTGCAGCGCGCACGCCGTCAATAGCGGTGATGCGCCCGCGTAGCATCGGGACCTCTTTGCTGCGCGTCACGCCGGGAATACCATCAACGATCTTGCCAAAGGGCGCAATCTGATCAGGCTGGATATCGACAAAGAAAAACGCCGGGGCGTCGGCGGGCAACTCCTCGGCAATCTGTCGTGAGAGATTGCCTTCAATGGTCGCCACCGTGACAAGCATCGACAGGCCCAGCCCTAGGGACTGGACAACCGAGGCGGTCGGTGCGCCGGGTCTGTGTAGTCCCGCGATCGCCAGCCGCAGTGCCGGGCGCTGGATGCCTTTCAGGCGTGCGGCAGATCTGGCAATGCCGAACGCGGCAAGCCGAAACGCAATCATGGCGCCGATGGAACCAGCCACGAACCACGCCGCAAACCATGCATCTGATGCAGAGAGAACCGCCAGAGCTGCCAGAGCCGCCGCGAGCACAGCCGTGACCAGTATGTAGGGGAGGCGAGGCCATCCGCGGCTTGGGTCAACCAGCACCCGGAACAGGCCGCCAGCAGGAACATCCCCCGCCCGTGCGATCGACCAGACAGAGAAAGTCAGTGCCGTGAGCAGGCCGAACAGAGCTGCGACGGCGAGAGGTTCAATAAACAGGCCGGTTGCAATCCGGATGGGCACCACTTGTGCCAGCAGGTCGGCAGCCACCATGGGAAGTATCGCACCGCCAATCAGGCCTGCAATGATTCCGAGCAGGGCCAGCGCGATGACCTGGAGGAGGTAAACCCGGAACACAAGCGCGCGCGGCGCGCCGATACATTTCAACGTGGCGATGGAACTGGTTTTACCATCCAGCCAGGCCCGCACTGCGTTGGCGACGCCCACCCCGCCGACCAGAAGGGCGGTCAGGCCGACAAAGGACAAAAACAGAGTGACCCTGCCGATCAATCGGGTCAGCTGTGGAGAGGATTCATCCAGTGTCCGAATGCGCCAGCCGGCTTCCGGGAAATCGGTGTTCAGTGTTTCAATAAATTCACGCGATGGAACATCAGCGGGCAGGCGAACCCGATAATTGTAATGGATCAGGCTCCCCGGCTGGACCAAAGCGGTCTCGGACAATGCCGCAGCGGAAACCAAAACCCGGGGACCAAGTGAAAACAGGCCGGAACCGCCGATCCGATCAGGTTCGTGAGTGATGGCGGCGCGCACCTCGAAGCGGGCGTCTCCGATCTGCAGGAAATCCCCCACGGAAATGTTGAGCCGGGTGAGAAGTTCCGGTGCGGCGGCCGCGCCCCACACCCCGTCACTGCGCTTCAGCAGAGCTGCGCGAGGCAAGGGTGGAGCCGTTTCGAGTGCGCCATAAAGCGGATAGGTGTCTTCCACGGTCTTGAGTTCGACCAACGTGCGGGCAGCCTGTGCGTTTTCGGCGCGGGCCATCGCGCGCATTTCTGCGCTTGCAGCGACGATGCCGGCTATGTCCATCGCGTTTCGTTCACCCGCCGTGGCGGGCCGATGGACAATGTCGATAAGCAGATCTCCACCCAGTATTTCGCGTGAATCTGCGCTGATGCTGTCTTCCAGCATCGCGCGGGTCGACCCCACAGCTGCGATGGCAGCCACGCCCAAAGCCAGGCAGGCGATGAAGATGCGGAACCCGCGAGTGCCGCCGCGTAATTCGCGTCGCGCCAGTCGCAGGGCCAGTGACCAGGAAATTGCGGGGTCGTTCACGAGGTCTGTTCGCTGTTGACGATCTGACCGTCACGCAAATGGACTGTGCGGTCACATCGGGCAGCGATGGCGGGATCATGGGTGATCAGCAGCAAGGTCGTGCCGTGCTGTTCGGACAACTCGAACAAGGTCTCGATGATTCGTTCGCCGGTTTCACCGTCGAGATTTCCTGTGGGTTCATCGGCGAGCAGAAGGTCGGGGCCCGGTGCAAAGGCGCGTGCGAGCGCCACACGTTGCTGTTCGCCACCCGAGAGCTGTGAGGGGTAGTGATCGAGCCGATGCCCAAGGCCAACCATTTCCAGGCTCTGACGCGCGCGATCGAAAGCGTTCCTGTCGCCGGAAAATTCCAGGGGAACCGCTACATTCTCCAGGGCATTCATCGTCGGAATCAGATGGAAAGCCTGAAACACGATCCCGACCTGCTGCCGCCGGAAGCGCGCAAGTGCGTCTTCATTGAGTGCAGCAAGGTCTTGTCCTGCAACATGCACAGTGCCGCCGGTCGGGCGCTCCAGTCCTGCGATGACCATCATCATGGTTGACTTGCCCGAGCCCGAAGGGCCGACCACACCGAGGGTTTCCCCACGGGCGACGGCAAGATTGATTCCGCGCAGGATATTGACGTTGCCCCCGGCACTCGCCAAATGAAGTTCAGCCCCGGCAAGCGTGATCATGGATTGCGCAGGTGAAGAATCGATTGGGGGCTGTTTCGTTTCCGTGCCCGAAGGGTCGTTCATGCTGGTTCACTTCCGTCGCATTAGGTCACACACCACTTGTACATATGGCCGTTCGATACGGATCATCAATGGTGTGATTTTTCGAATGGTGCGCCGTGCTGTTCTGGATTTCGCTGCGTTTCTGGCGATATCGTCTGCTGGTGTTGCTGCGGACGAGACAGTCATCGTTGCATTCGGCGATAGCCTGTCAGCAGGTTACGGACTTGAAGAAGTGGATTCCTTTCCGTTGCAGTTGGAACGCGCTCTGGTCGCGCACGGGCTCAATGCCAGGGTCATCAATGCCGGCGTGTCGGGAGATACAACGGCCGGCGGTCGTGCGCGGCTGGCCTGGTCTATGCCGCCAGATGCCAATCTTGTGATCCTTGAGCTCGGGGCCAATGATGGGTTGCGCGGCATTGATCCAGCTGAGACAGAGGCCAATCTCGATGCGATGTTGCGCGAACTCGGCACCCGGGACACGAAGGTTCTGTTCACGGGCATGCGCGCGCCACCCAATCTTGGGCGTGAATACGGTGATTCCTTTAACGGGATGTATGCGCGATTGGCGCAAAAGCATAACGTCGCTCTGTACCCGTTTTTTCTGGAGGGTGTGGCTGCAGAGGCTGAGCTGAACCAGGCGGACGGCATTCATCCCAATGCGGCCGGGGTCGCACGAATCGTCGATCGCATCACACCTTATGTGCTCGAAGAACTTGGACGTTTGGGGCCGTCCTCCTCAAAGTAAGATCGGAATGGTTTAACAGATGACAACTTTCCCATTTGCCCATGCCGGTGTGACCGAAAATGGTGTGGCCTGGACGGGCTGGCGAGATCTTGCCGAACATTGCCTTGATCAACTTGAAGGTCCGGTTCGGGGAACAGGCCTGCTTTATGTCACCGACCCGCTTGGTGCGGAGGTTGAGGACATTCTGAGTTATGTACGTGAACGTACGGGCTTGCGTACATGGCGGGGCGCGGTCGCTCCGGCGATCTGTGCGACAGGTGTTGAATATTTTGACACACCGGCGATGGCGTTGATGGTGCTTGATGTGCCTGACACAGCCGCGGCGGCATTTCCCGGTGAACCTGAATCAACTGATCTGCAGGTGGCAAGCAATGCCCAGCTTGCGATTGTGCATGCTGATCCGCGGCAAAGTGCTGTGCTGGATGCCATGCCGGAACTGGCCAAATCGACGGGCGCGTATCTTGTGGGGGCGCTGACTTCAGGTGCTGCGGCGACCCCGCTCCTGGGTGCTGCAGATGCCCCCTCAGGCCTGGCGGGCATTCTATTCACCGATGACGTGCCTGTTGCGACAGCTCTGACCCAGGGCTGCTCGCCCATTGGGACTGTTCACACTATCTCATCCATGGAAGAGGGCATTGTCTCGGGTCTCGATGGCCGGAATGCGCTCGACGTCCTCAAGGAGGACGTAGGAGAACTGCTCGCGCGGGATTTGCGACGCCTGGCGGGCTATGTCCACGCCGCAATCCCGGTCTCGGGGTCGGACACGGCGGACTATCTGGTGCGCAACCTTGTCGGCTTTGACGTCGAACAGGGCTGGATCGCAGTCGCAGAGGAATTGCGCGTGGGCGACAGGCTGATGTTTGTGCGTCGTGACGCTGCGAGCGCGGTTGAGGATATGCAGCGGATGCTGGCCGATCTGAAGCGCCGCGCGGGCACCAATCTGCGTGGCGCCGTCTATCACAGTTGTGTGGCACGTGGTCCGCATCAGTTCGGGCCGGGATCTCAGGAACTCTCGATGATCGCCGAAGTGTTTGGTGATGTCCCGGTGGTGGGGTTTTTTGGGAATGGCGAGATTTCGCACGACCGTCTCTACACCTATACCGGTGTGCTGACCGTGTTCCCTGAGCCGGAGGAGGTCCAGGGTTGATCCGGCTTTTTGTCGCGTTCGATCTGCCTGCAGAGTTGCGGGTGCGCCTGACCGGCTTGCGCGGACAAGTGCCTGGCGCGCGCTGGATACCGGCGGAGAGTATGCACCTGACATTGCGGTACATTGGCGAGGTCAACGAAGATGTGGCCGAAGATGTGCACGACGCGCTTGGGCGTGTTGCTGATGATCCATTCGAAATTCAGGTGTCAGGTGTTGGGCATTTTGAATCCCGTGGTCAGGTCCGTGCCTTGTGGGCCGGCGTTACGCGGAACGAAGCGTTGGCCAGATTTCAGGCCCGGATCGAGACCGTGTGTCAGCGCGCCGGTTTGGCACCGGAATCCCGTCGCTTTCACCCTCATGTCACTCTGGCCCGTTGTCGGGACACCAGTCCGGCCCGGGTTGCCCCGTTTGTTGCTGAGCATGCCGGGTTTCAGGCGCCGCCCTTTCAGGTGGGCTCCTTTGTGCTTTATTCCTCAAATCTGGGGCGCTCGGGGTCGAGCTATATTCCCGAGGTCACTTATCCGCTTGGGTCCTATGTCTCGGCCGATCAGGATTGATTCGATTTCGGGGTCCTCGTTAGGTTGCCGTCCTGGCCCGTTGTTTCACTGGATACCGACTGCATGAACATTCTCGATCAAATCAATTCATCCGATCCGATCGTGATCCTGACCGGGGCCGGCATCTCCAAGGAATCGGGGCTGGCGACCTTCCGGGACCCGGATGGTATCTGGGCCAGGCACAAGATCGAGGATGTGGCGACACCGCAGGCCTTCGCGCAAAACCCCGACGCCGTGCTCGGGTTTTACAATGTGCGGCGGGCTCAGATGAACGATTCTGATCTGCATCCCAATGCGGCCCACCACGCGCTCGGGGCGCTCGAAGGGTTCTGGCCCGGCGGGGTGCTGGTCGTGACACAGAACATCGATGATCTCCACGCGCGCGGTGGGTCGAAAAACCTGATCCATATGCATGGTGAGTTGGCGAAGACCCGCTGCAACGATTGCGGGCAACTCATCGACGGATTGGGTGATCTGACATCCGACATGACCTGCCCGAACTGTCAGGCGACCGGAACCTTGCGTCCACATGTGGTCTGGTTCGGGGAAATGCCCTTGCAGATGGACACGATCCTGTCCGCGTTGGCCGATTGCGGCCTGTTCATGTCCATAGGGACATCCGGCAATGTCTACCCGGCAGCCGGGTTTGTTCAGGAGGCCCGCGCCCATGGTGCGATGACCGTGGAGCTCAATCTTGAAGAATCCCTCGGGGCGAACTCATTCCATGAGGGGCGCTACGGGCCCGCAACCGAAATTGTCACTGGTTTTGTCGAAGAGCTGAAAGTACTGGCAACCGAGTGAGCGCCCTGTGATGGCGCCTGGCAGTGTTGACGAAAATCTGGAGCAGGTCCTGCGCGAAGCGCGCGCCTGTGCGGTTTGCGCCGCCCATCTTCCGCTGGGTCCGCTGCCTCTGGTGCGCGCGGGTGCGGGTGCGCGGATTCTGATCATCAGTCAGGCGCCGGGTACGAAAGCACATAACAGCGATCTGTCCTTCAATGATCCCTCCGGCGATCGCTTGCGCGATTGGCTCGGGGTGGACCGCGACACCTTTTATGACCCGGACAGTCTGGCGCTGTTGCCCATGGGGTTCTGCTACCCCGGGCGTCTGAACAGTGGTGGCGATGCGCCGCCGCGCCCGGAATGTGCCCCCCTGTGGCATGACCGGATTCGGGCTGTCCTGCCGAAGGTGGCGTTGACGCTCTTTGTCGGTAGCCATGCGATTCACCATTATCTGCCGGGCTACAAGACGATGACCGCAGCCGTCGCCGACTGGCGTGCGTATGTGCCGGACGCGCTGCCGCTGCCTCACCCGAGTTGGCGGACCAATGCATGGGAACGCAAGAACCCGTGGTTCACGAATGAGGTCTTGCCGGCTCTGGGTGCGAAAGTTCGCGAGGTACTGGGCTAACTCGCGCTCGCCTCGATGCGGTCCATATCGTCATCAGACAGGCCGAAGTGGTGTCCGATTTCATGGATCAGTACGTGTCGGACCAGGCCAAAGAGGCTCTCGCCGGATTCGACCCAGTAGTCGAGCATCGGGCGGCGATACAGGTAAATCCGGTCGATGTCCTGGGGGGAGTCACAGATGGATTTCTGATCGAGGCTGATTCCCACATACAGGCCGAGGATGTCGAAGGGGCTTTCGAGATCCATTGCTTCCATGGTCTCGTCGTCGGGAAAATCACTGACGTGAATCGCCACATTGTCCACATGCGCAGACAGACTGCGCGGGATCGTCGCAAAGGCCTCGCCCGCGATCGCTTCGATCTCGGTCAGGGTTGGGGCGGTTTGGTACATTGCAGTGGCAGCCATAGCGCCATCATATAGGGGTGCTTGATCGCTACGCCAAGCAGGATCACCCTGCTGGGGAACAAAATTTGACCGTCAGGAGACCGCGATGGCTGAAAAACTCGACAATTCCGCACGCGATTCCGCGATTTCACAGCTTGATGGCTGGGGCCTTGTGGAGGGCCGTGACGCGATCGCGAAGACATTTGTCTTTCCCGATTTCAACGCTGCCTTCGGATTTATGAGCCGGGTTGCGCTGAAAGCCGAGGCGATGGATCATCACCCGGAATGGTTCAATGTCTGGAACAAGGTTGATGTCAAGCTGTCCACCCACGATGCGGGTGGCCTGACAGCGCTCGACATGGAACTCGCCGCGTTCATGGATAGGCTGACCTAGCTCACCCCGAGAGTCATCCCGCGCCGAGCTGTGCCGCCATCCAATCTGCCGACTGGGCGCGATAGCGGTAAGGGCGATTGTTGGCGATGTGATTGCCATCCTCGACCACCAGCAGCTCCACTGGCCCGGATGTTTCGGATGCCAAACGTTCGGCATCGGTATAAGGCACGATCCGGTCGAGCTTGCCCGCCAGCACAAACAGCGGACAGGTGATGTTCTGCGCCACGCCTTCAAGTGAAAGCTTCGTCGCGTTCTCGAAGGCTTCGGCTTCGCTCGCTGCACGGGAACGGGCATGGAAGGCTGCCCGGGTCAGTTCTGGCAGGTTCTCCCAGGCGGCACCCCAATTATAGGGACCGGACAGGGTGATACAGGCTTTCACACGTTTCTCGAAGGCGGCGGCGCGCGCGGCGTAGTACCCGCCAAGGCTGACACCCCAAAGCCCTGCGCGGTCAGGGTCTATATCTGTACGCCCTTCCAGCCAGTCGAACACGGCCCCCACCGGGATCTCATAATCGTGACGGATGGCAAACTCGTATTCGCCTTCGCCTTGTCCGGGCCCGTCGAAGGTCAGGGTCGCAAGACCTCGATTGAGAAACAGGGACTCGTAGGAATCCATTTCCTCTTTGGACGAATCCAGGCCCATCGCCATGACAACGATGGGTGGTGTGTTGGCGTCGGTTGGTCGTCGCAGGATTCCGGCCAGTGTGTTCCCCTCATATGGCATTTCCACGCGTTCGCCCGCCGGACGAAGATGGGGTAAGGCATCGCGGCGGCAGGCAACGGCTTTCATGTGTGCTACCTGCATTTCTTCGGGATTGTTCACGAACAGGAATTTTGCGAAGTGGTAGCAGACACCCGCGGTGGTGAGGTGCTCACCCGCGCTTAGGTTGTGACCATCGGTGAGTGCCTGGCGGCCCATCTCTTCATGGAGGGCTGCGCGTGCCGACCAGGCCGCGCACCATTCTTCCCAGGTGTTGATGGAGGCGGTGACCTCCTCAAAATCCGTAAGCGAAATACCGTTGGCAACAAATCGAGGAGCCCAGTGGCTGAGAGCAGCAACAACGCGGGGGTCCTGTGCCATTTATCGGGCTCCCATGCGCAACGCGCCGTCGAGACGCATCACCGTGCCATTGATCAGCACATTGTCACACATATGCATAACCAGTTTGGCGTATTCATCTGGACGACCGAGACGCTTGGGGAACTCTGGCTGCTCACCCAGACTGGCGCGGGCTTCATCAGGCAGTCCTGCCATCATCGGGGTATCGATCAGGCCCGGCGCGATGGTGTTCACCCGGATGCCCTGTGACGCGAACTCACGCGCGGCAACCAGGGTGAGTGAAACGATACCGCCCTTGGAAGACGCATAGGCTGCTTGTCCAATCTGGCCCTCGGTGGCCGCGACGGAGGCCGTGTTGATGATCAGGCCGCGTTCGCCGTCCTCCATCGGGTCGGTGCCATAGAGGTCAGAACCGAACAAGCGGATCATGTTGAAAGAACCGATCAGATTGACCTGAATGACCGCGGCGAAAGCTTCCAGAGGTAGCGGGCCATTGCGTCCGACGATACGTCCCGGTGTTGCGATGCCCGCACAATTGACAAGAAGACTGGAGACGCCGTTGGCGGCGCGCGCTGCGGCGATGGCCGTTTCGGCGCTGTCAGAACTTGTGACATCGCATTCCACAGCAGTGCCGCCGATCTCGTCAGCGACGGCGTTTGCGCCGTCCATGTTTACATCAAGCAGCGCAACCTTCATGCCTGCCTTTGCACAATGGCGTGCAACTTCTGCACCGATGCCGGAACCGCCGCCGGTGATGATCGCTGACTTGCCGTTCACATCCATAACTCTCTCCTCGTTTCATCTTGTTTCGTGCCCACGATTGGACGGCGCTAGCGGGCAGGGCTCTTAAGGGTCTTTGCGTCCAGGCCCAGAATCCAGCCTTCGATCTGACGGACCACGGGCGTAGCAGGTTCCCCGGATGTTCGATGCCCGAAGATCACATTGAGCATGCCGAACAATCCAACGGTGGCATCGAAACGGTCCTCGCCATCTGAGCTGTCTCCGAACCCGTCCCGGATATCACTGGCCAGTGCAGCAGAGAGTTGCACGTTGTTTTCGTTTGCCCAGCCGAGAAGCCGCGAAGCATCTTCGCGTCGATGATCCATATTGAGTTTGGATTTGTTGGATGCTGCGATCTGCAGTTTGAGGTGGCCATAGACCTCACCCGGATAGGTCTCGGCAACCGTGATTCCGGGCCGGGTCAGCAATTCTGTGAGCCGGCCATCGAACGGCCAGATATGAAGGGTCTGATCCTGACGCAACGCCGGTGCGATCAGGTCGCGCCAGCCGGAAATCGCGGCTTTGCCGACCTGTTGTGCACCCATCGTCCAAAACATCGGGTTGGCTGCGGAGCGCAAATCGGTTGGATGATCACACTGCCGGAATAGCTCGTTTGCGCCGGACAGCTTCAGGGCGTCGATCAGCTGTTGGCGTCGGGTTCCGCCCGGCCGGTTTGGATAGAAAGGGCGCTTGGGTGAAATCTCATCTTCGCTATTGGCCGGGTCATAGAAGTGTTTCCACGCACCCCGTCCAAATTTGGGTAACGCTGTCATGAAACGATCAAGGCGCGCGGATTTGGCGTAGGCCAGTGGAACGCCGAGCGGAAAGTCAAAGCCGACAAATGCGGTTTCGCCCACGCCGGAAGCAGCTTTCAGGCGTGCGAACAGATCATCGAGGTTGCTGACGGGTTCTGGCGCAAGGGCGAGATAGTTTCCGTTGGCCATGCGCACGGCGCGTGCCATGGATCGTTTTCGTGGGTCGATGGACCAGTCGGCATGCGCCACGAGTGCGGGTGGCTGCAGGACAGGCCGGGGTTTGACGGCAAGTGCGTTCACGTGGTCGCCCGATCAAAGGAATCGAGGAATGGAAAGAGCGCGGCGTTGAACGCTGCCGGGTTCTCGATATTCGAGAGATGTCCGGCCGGGTCAATTTCCACATAAGTGGCGTTGGGAATTCGCGCTGCCATTTCGCGCATCCCGGCGGGTGGTGTGCCCAGGTCCTGTGCGCCACAGATCAGCAGGGTGTGCAGATTTATCTCGTGCAGGCGTTCTATGTAGTTGAGTCGGGTCATGGCTCCCGCGCAGGCGATATAGCCATCGGCGGTGTTGGAGGCGATCAACCGTCGCGCGCGTTCGACGAGATCAGGCTGCGCAGCCCGCACATTGTCGGTAAACCAGCGCAGGGGCATCACCTCGACCAGTGAGTCCAGGCCGTCTCGGGCCACGCTCTCGATCATTCCCGGGACGGTGGCCGCAAACTCGCCGGTAAAATCCGCTCGTGTGTCGGCGAGAACAAAGGCGTTGATCCGCTCTGGCCAGCCGAGCGCGAGGGCCTGCCCGGTCATCCCGCCAATTGACAGGCCGACAAAGTGGCTTGTGGCGATGTGCAGTTCATCCCACAGCGCGACGATGTCGGATGCGAGGTCTTCCAGATCCCATGGTCCCGGCGGTGCGCCGGTCCCGTCGTGGCCGCGGGTGTTGTAGCGCAGGATGCGGTAGCGGTCGGACAGGAGTGCGACCTGTTCGTCCCAAAGCGAGACATTGGTGTTGAGCGAATTTGAAAAGGTCAGCCAGGGTGCTCCCTCCGGACCATCGATCTGGCAGACAAAGTCGATCCCGTTGGCCGTGACCTGCATGGTGCGGTTACTGGGCCGCGTAGGCCGGTAGCGGGGTTCCGGCAGTCACCAGCGGGCCAACGCTTTTCTCGATCAGCGGGACAACCTTGTCGCCAAAGGCCTCGATGGATCGCATCGCCGCATCATGCGAGGTGTCTCCCATGGTCATGTAGAGGGCGGTGTGGACCGGGCGCACCTGTTCGATTTCCTCGACCAGCTTTTCAGCGACGGTCTCCGCATCACCGATCGGGTTCCACGCCAGAATGTCTTCTGGTGACATCTCATCTTCGAAGGGCTCTTCGGGAAGCCAGGGCGCGTTGAGCTCGGTCTGGCCACGTCGCAGATACCGTGACAGTCGCACCTGATACCGCGCGTTTTCGGCGAAGGCGAGAGCTTCGGCTTTGTCGTCGGTGACGAAGCAGTAGCGCAGGGTGCCGAATTGCAGATCGTCCGGGCTCTTTCCGGCAGCCTGCCAGGTGTTCTCGGCCTCGGATCTTATTTCTGCGAGAGTTTCGATGTCCCGACCGAAGCCGGACACGAAAAGTGGATGATTGCCCTTCACGGCGCGCTGTTGGGAGCCGGGGCTGTTGCCAGCAATCCAGATTTCCGGTCGTGGCTCCTGCGCGGGCCGTGCTGTGAACCAGGTCTGAGGCAGGTCGATATGTTTGCCGTGATATTCGAAGGATTCCTGTCCCAGGCCTTTCGAGAGGAAGTCGATCCACTCATTGGTGATTTCACTGGCTTCTGACAGTTCGACGCCAAACCGGGCCAGTTCATAAGCCTGATAGCCGGCGCCCAGGCCCAGCACGAGGCGTCCTTCGGCGAGGCAATCAGCAAACGAGATTTCTCCCATCAGGCGGGCGGGCTGATATAGCGCGGGCAATACGACGGCGGATCCCAGACGGATGCGCACCGTTTGGGGCGCCACATGGCCGATCATCATCAATGGCGATGGCGACAGCGAGTAATTCGAAAAGTGATGCTCGGTGAACCACGAAATACCGAATCCGGCGGTTTCTGCAGCCTGTACTTGTTCAACAGTCTGCGTGATGACCTCGGACACCGTCTGGGACGGGTGACGTCGGTTCATCAGGTTGAAAATGCCGTAATCCATCGTGTTCTCCCTGTGGACCCATTAACCCGTTTTGCTGCCACCGGAGTCAAGCTGGGGCGGCGTCGCACGGGATTCACGTCGCGCGATATAGAAAGCAGAGCCGATAATGATCGCGGCACCCAGCACTGTGTAGATATCTGGAATCTGATCAAATAGCAGGTAACCGAACAGCGCCACAAACGGCAGGCGCGCATAGTCGAACGGGGCGATCAGCGAGGCATCCGCCAGCTCGAAAGCCCGGGCCATGAGGAAGATGGCGGCTGTGCCCATAGCCGCCATGGCGATCGACAGCCAAAGAGCTGTGAAACTGGGAGTTTGCCACTCCGGCAGTGCCAGCAAAAACAGCACGAGCGAGGCCCAGATCGTTTGATAGACCGTGATGGTCGCGGTTGAGTCGGTTCGTCCCAGTCGTTTCAGTGTGAAGTACCAAAGGGTGAGCACAGCCGCCGAACAGATCGGAAGAAGTGTTGCGGGGTCAAAAACCACAAGTCCCGGCCGCAGGATGACCACCACTCCCAGAAAGCCGACCACGGTTGCGGCCCAGCGCGCAAGCTCGACGCGCTCTTTCAAAAGCACCACCGCCATAATGGTCGTAAACAGTGGTGCGGTAAAATTGAGCGTTGTCGCCAAAGCAACAGGGAGATGAGCCAGGCCCAGAAACAAAAGGGCTGTGGTAATGGCGGTCAGAGATGCTGAAACAAAGTGCAATCCATGACGCTTGGTCCGCAGGACCTCTCCTTTGCCTTTCAGGATCCAGGGCAACATCAATGGCAGGGCCCACATGAATCGAAGTGCCGAAGTTTCGAAAGCACCGACTTCGTCTGATACGATCCGCACGATCGAGTGATTGCCTGCCAGGCAGGCCACACCTGCCGCCATCGAAATGCCGCCCCAGACCTGTCGGGGTAAACCAAGAATACGTCGATTAGTATTTGATGGATTGTTCATGTGGTCTTTCTGACCTTACCGGCGATGGCTTCGTTGCGGGCGATGTAAACTGCGGACAGGCCGATAATGAGCGCGCCGACAATGGTCCAGGTGTCAGGTATTTCCATAAACCAGATGAACCCGATCAAGGCTGATACGGGAAGACGCAGGAAATCGAGAGGGATCACAGCGGAAGCTTCGGCCAGTCGCATCGACTTTGTCAGCGCGAGATGCGCCAAAGTGGTCAGCGCTCCGATTCCGAAAGTGACACCAATCATGGTGAGACTTGGCGATTCCCAGACGAAGATAGCGGGGATCAGCGTGAAAATTGTCAGGAACAGATTGAAGGACGTGACAATCGCACGTGCACTGTCGACTTGCGCCATGACCCGGATCATCAGGACATTGACCGAAATCATCATCGCACTGCCGAGTGCGAGCAGGGCGCCGAGTTGAACCGTCTCTACGCCGGGACGGATGACGATCAATACACCGGCAAACCCGACCAGGGTGGCGGCCCAGCGTCTGGCGCGCACAACTTCGTGCAGGAAGATCGCTGCCAGTATGGTTGCAAACAGTGGCGCGGTGAAGTTCAGGGCGACAGCCTCGCCCAGAGGCATGGTCGCAACAGCTGTGAACCAGGCCAATGTGGCAACTGAAGAGGTGATACCCCGGATCAGGTGCATTTTTGGCAGTTTGACGCGTAGGTCTGAATAGTCCGGGCCCTTCATGATCAGCGGTAAAACAAAAACCAGCCCAAAAAACGAGCGCAGAAACGAAATCTGGAACGGGTGTAATTCTGTGCTCGCAAATCGCACCAGACCATGGCCTGCAGCAAACAGTACGACAGCGCCAATCATCAGGATGATGGCGAGTACGGCAGGCGAAAGGGTTGAAGGCGTGCGAGGCATTTGCGGGACCTTAAACCCCCTGCATTGTCTCTGATAGTCAGGCCGTGCAGGGCAGTATTGCGCGGGCGCAGCGGATGACCGCGTATTGTGTGCTAGGAAGGTCTTCCCGGGTTGGGCATCCTCCCGACCCTTGCCGGGTTTGACAGCAGGACGCTTGGTGGTGTTTATCAGCGCTGTCCCGACTGAGGGCATACCGGCATGTAGGTCACATATGGACCGGCAACAAAATACGAACAATTCAGGGCTGAGAGATGAGCAAAAAGGTTTACACGGACGCCAAGTCCGCGCTCGAAGGAACTCTTTTCGACGGGATGACAATCCTGGCCGGAGGCTTCGGTCTGTGCGGCATTCCAGAGCACATGATCCTCGCGATTCGCGATTCCGGCGTGAAGGACCTTACGGTCGCGTCGAACAATGCGGGTGTTGATGATTTCGGCCTCGGATTGCTGCTGCAGACACGGCAGGTCAAGAAGATGATCTCCTCTTATGTGGGTGAGAACAAAACCTTCGAGGCACAGTATCTTGCCGGTGAGCTGGAACTGGAATTCAACCCACAGGGTACGTTGGCCGAACGTTGCCGCGCTGGTGGTGCGGGCATCCCGGCATTCTTCACGAAGACCGGTGTTGGCACCCTGATCGCTGAAGGCAAGGAGACCCGTGAATTCGACGGCGTGACCTATCTGATGGAGCGTGGCCTCGTCGGTGATCTTTCGATCGTCAAAGCCTGGAAGGGTGACACGGCAGGTAATGTTGTCTTCCGCAAGACAGCTCGCAACTTCAACGCCCCGATGGCAACCGCAGGCAAGGTTTGTGTGGTCGAGGTCGAGGAACTGGTTGAACCCGGTCAGCTCGACCCTGATGGAATTCACCTGCCGAGCATTTATGTCGACCGTATCTTCCAGGGTTCGGATTTCGAGAAACGCATTGAGTTCCGCACGGTCACGGAAGACTGAGCGACTCTGCAAGGACAATAAAAAAGGAGACGGAAATATGGCTTGGTCACGAGATGAAATGTGTGCACGTGCGGCACTGGAGCTCGAAGACGGCTTCTATGTGAACCTCGGCATTGGTATGCCGACCAAGGTTGCCAACTTTATCCCTGATGACATGAACGTCACGTTCCAGTCAGAGAACGGCATGCTTGGCATGGGTGCGTTCCCGCGAGACAACGAAGTCGATGCGGATCTGATCAATGCGGGGAAGCAGACGATCACGGAGTTGCCGGAATCAGTCTACTTCGACAGTTCCCAATCTTTTGCGATGATCCGTGGCGGACATATCAACATGTCGATCCTCGGGGCATTGCAGGTGGCCGAGAATGGTGATCTGGCCAACTGGATGATTCCGGGCAAGATGGTCAAGGGCATGGGCGGCGCGATGGATCTGGTCGCGGGCGTCAAGCGCGTGATCATTTTGATGGATCACAATGCCAAGGACGGCTCGGCCAAGTTGCTCAAGGAATGCAACCTGCCGCTGACCGGCGCTGGAGTCGTTGACGACATTATTACCGAGCTCGGCGTGTTCACGATTGGTGAGGGCGGCGTGCATATTCAGGAACTGGCGAGCGGTGTCAGCGTTGACGAAGTTCGTGAGCGTAGCGAAGCGACCATCGTCACCCAGTAATCCAACATCTATCGACGGGCGCTGTTCGCGTCCGCTAGTTTGAAAGGCCCTGCGCAAACGCGTGGGGCCTTTTTCTGCCAATGGGTCACCAGAGTATGAACCGTGATGCGCTTTTGGGTGTGCTGGCCGGCGTCGGTGTGTTGCTCCTGTTTTCGGGCTTCCTTGTCGTCTCGCGCTTTGGGGCAACGTCGACCCTGACCGTCTACGATATGGCCGCCCTTCGGTTTGGCATTGCAGGAATTTGCACCATTCCGTTCTTCTTTCTTGTGCGGTGGCCACGCATCCCGCTCTGGAAGGCGGCGGTGATCGCGACCACCTCGGGCGCGCCATTCACTTTGCTTGTTTTTGGTGGAATGTCTTTCGCGCCGGTGGCTCATGGCGGCATCGTGATCAATGGTGCCATGCCGGTCTTCGCAGCTCTGCTCGCCTGGGCGGTCTTCGGTGTGCGGCTCAGTGGATGGCGGATTGTTGGGGTGTTGCTGATTGTGCTCGGGGTGGTGGGGACCGGATATGATGCGCTGCTCTTTGGAGAGCGGGGGCAATGGCGCGGACATCTGCTGTTTCTTGGTGCCGCGGCGCTGAATGCTACTTTTCTGACATCTGTGCGCGGCTGGGGTCTGACGGCCTTTCAGTCTCTGATTACCGTAAATGGCATCAACCTGTTGCTCTATATCCCCCTCTGGTGGCTGGCTCTACCGAGCAATCTCGCGGCCACACCCTGGCCGGAGATTCTGCTTCAGGGTGTTTATCAGGGAATCGTTGCAGCCTTTATTGCGTCCATCCTGATTGCCCATGCAGCGCGAATGCTGGGGGGAATGCGGCAATCGGCAATGATGTCCGGTGCGCCGGCGGTGGCTGTGCTGATCGCGATCCCGGCACTGGGTGAAATCCCCTCGACCATCAGTGTGATTGGCATCTGCGTGGTCACGGTTGGGATTCTTGTGGCGCTTGGCCCGGGATTGTTGTCGGGTAGCGCATCGCCAACTGGGGGACATGAGACAGAATGAGCGAACTCCGATCCAGTTTTGCGATTGGTCTGGCCTGTGGGCTTGTGGTTCCGTTCATCTGGGGGGGCTGGATTGTCGCCTCGCGTTTTGGTGTCCTTCACGCCCTCACGCCTTATGACGTTGCCGCCCTTCGGGTTGGCGTCGGCGCCATTATTGTTCTGCCGCTGTTGCTGACGCGTGGTCTTGCAGGTTTGCCTCTCTGGAAAGGGGCAGTGTTGTCTTTCGGGGTCGGCGCACCCTTTGCGTTGGCGTCGTTCGGGGGCATGTCGCTGGCCCCGGTGATCCATGCTGGTGTCCTGACCAATGGGACCATGCCGATCTTTGCAGCCATCGTTGGTTTTCTCTGGCTGCGCGAGCGACCGTCCGGGATACAGGCGGGTGGTCTGGTTCTGATTGTGGTCGGTGGTCTGATGCTGGGTGGGGACAGTTTCTCTGTTCACGCTCCTGCTGATCAGTGGTTCGGAGATTTGTTGCTGATCGGAGCCGGTGCATGTTTTGCGATCTACATGACCGCATTGCGGCGCTGGAATGTTACAATTCTGCAGGCTGTGATTGCCGCACCAACCATCAGTTCCGCTGTCTATATTCCAATCTGGATTCTGTTCCTGCCCTCAGGCTTGTTGCGTGGCGATGGTTTTCCACCCTGGCAGGAAATCGCGTTGCAGACCGTGTATCAGGGTGTGGTGGCCAGTTTCATTGTCGTCATGCTGATCACCCGTGCGACCAAGTCCATCCGGGCGACGACCATGGCCGTGTTTCTGGCCGGCGCACCGGTTCTCGCGGTGCTCCTGGGTCTGGTGTTCCTCAACGAGGTTCCGACATTGATCGCATGGACAGGTCTTGTGGTTACAACCCTTGGTATGGTGCTGGCAGTTGGCCGTCGTCCATCCGAATAATAAAAATGGTCGTTGTTTATGGGCGATAGTGTCTGAGTGAGGGGCAAGTTTTTTCTGGATGCGTTTGCGATTGTTCGACAAGTACGGCGGCTTTGCGAATATTAGCAAACTCGTCAGTGATCATGGAATTCACGACGTGCGCGGATTTGGCGAACAGCAGCTGTATCGCCTGGATGGTGACCTGTCTGCGGCCAATGACGGCGGTGGTTATTAGCCGTCGTTTGCGGGCATCCGCAGAACCATCCGATTGATCGCGCTCATCACCTTGTAGAGCGCATCGAACTGAACCTTGAAGGTCGCATAGTCCATTTCCGGTCGCTTCTCCTGGACGCGCGCATGAATTTCGGCAAGGCTTGTCTTGCCGTCGCACAGGCCGACAAGCATGCGGGCAAGTGGCGGCACGGGCATGTCCACTTTCAGGCCTTCGGTCGAGACCACGATTTGTCCGCCAGAAGGCATCAATTCAGCGGCTTCCGCGGCGCTCTGGTTGACCAGACCCGGGATGACGTCAGGTGAATCGGTCGTTAGCACGGAAACGTCATTGTCCTGCCGGACCGCATAGAACACATGTTTTTTGAGGTTGCCGGTGAATTGCTCCGCAAACGCGGCGCGGGTGATGGCATCGAAAGGCTCCAGACGTTTGAGGAGCCGCGGGTCGCGCACCAGCCAGTTCGGATCGTAGAGGAAGGGCTCGATAAAGGTGACCAGGCGCATGCCTGCCCCCGCAACCCAATCGGCGATCTGTGGCACCGTGTAGGCGCGGTCTCGCGAATGGAGAAACAGATCGTAGACACCGGGATCGCCGCCATGCAGATGATCGCGAATCAACCCATTGCGATTGAGCCATGCGGTTGTCGGCAATGCTTTGGCCAGACGTTTGGCGGTATCCACACGGTCGCTATCTTCCATCCCGTCGCTGGGCGCGAGGGTCCGCAGCATGTCCTGCATGTGATAGACGCCGGTCCGTCCGTAGGTCCCATAGACCATGATCCCGATCCCGCCATTGGGGGCAAGTTGCCTGGACAGGGCGGCGAGGCCCGCATCCGGATCTTCGAGATGATGCAGGACACCACAACAATCAATGTAGTCCCAGGGGCCGGGAGCAATATCGGACACATCCAGAAGTGAGCCTTCGACGAAGCGGATGTTGGAGAGGCCTCGAACTTCGGCGCGCTCCTTGGCAATGGCCTGACTGGGGCCACTCATGTCGAGATGGACGACCTCGCCCGGAATTCCGAGATCGGTCATATTCTGCGCCAGCATCATGACGGCATCCCCGGTGCCGCCGCCCGCAACCAGCGCGTTGAACGGCGCCGTCAGGTCACGGCGACCACCGAAGACGTAATGATTGACCTCAGGGATATTACTTGGAGACCCCGTGATCAGCCGTGTGCGTTCATCCGCGGGATCACGTTTGGGATAGGGATAGGACTCATATTGGGAGCGGACCAGACGGTCACGGGTTTTGCTGTCGGACATGATGCGATTAGCCGTCGATATTGATCACAAGGCGCCCGGTCGACTGGCGCCCTTCGAGCATGGCAAGGGCCTTGGGCGTGTCAGCCAAAGGAAACACTTGTGAGACGTGGGGCTTGAGTTTTCCTTCGTCCCACCACCGTGTGAGTTCGGCGAAGCCATCGCGAAACACTTTTGGTTCCTGTGTGCGATAGGCACCCCAATAGACACCGACAATCGAGATGTTTTTCACCAGCAGGTAGTTGCCCGGAAATTGCGGGACATCGCCGCTCGCAAAGCCAATCACCAGAAAGCGACCGCACCAGGCCATCGAACGCATCGCCGTCTGAGCCAGATCGCCTCCGACGGGATCGTAGACCACGTCGACACCTTTTCCGTCGGTCAGTTTTTTGATCTCTGCGCGCAAGTCGTTATCGGTGTAGTTGATCAGGTGGTCGGCGCCACGATCTGCGGCCAGAGCAAGTTTTTCTGCTGACGATGCCGCCGCGACTACGGTTGCGCCCATCGCCTTGGCGCACTCAATGGCTGTCAGGCCTACGCCACCGCCCGCGCCGAGAACCAGAACGGTTTCACCGGGTTGCAGGTTTGCGCGATGTGCGAGTGCAAGATGCGAGGTGCCATAAGCGACCGGGAACGCCGCGGCTGTTGCGTCGTCCATGCCCTTGGGCATCGCGAAGACCGTGGCGGCATTGCACACCGCTTCTTCGGCAAAGCCGCCGGCGGAGACGACGGCCATGACTCGGTCACCTGGTTTGAAGTCAGTCACGTCGTCAGCGACTTCAAGAATTTCACCTGCACCCTCAAGACCTGGCGCGAAAGGCAGTTCAGGTTTCTCCTGATAGTGACCGCGGACCAGCACGGTATCGGCAAAGTTCACCCCGGCCGCGCGCATGCGAATGCGGACCTGCCCGGGCCCCATTTTGGGTTCGGGAAGTTCTCCCATCTGGAGTGTGTCCGGGTCGCCCCAGTTTTCACAAACGATCGCACGCATCTCAAAGGTCTCCGTAGGACTGAAATGTTAGGGCGGTTGTTGGCCGCAATTCGCCGACGTCTTTGCCCGACCAGTTGGTTTGAACCGGATGCAGACGATCCGTCAATATTGTGCGTTGTTCTGCCGTCAGGGCGTCCAGCTGATGAAGAGTGTGGATCATTGCCAGTTCTGCCGCGCGGCTGGCCCCGTCATCGATCTTCAGGGCCACACCAAGTCCGAGCGCCGGCAGGATCGCAGCATAAACACCTTCCGCGCCGCCTTTGACCAGAACATCGGGGCCGGCGGCTGCGATCACATCCGTGCCGAAAGCATCACTGCCATGGATGTAGAAGGGCTGCGCTGCCATGGCTGCCCGGATTCGGGTGACTGCGGCCTGCCGTGATTCAGGTTGATCGGACGGGTCTGCCATGCGCGCCATGGCAAGGGCCAGATTTCCCAGAGGCATCGCCCAGACGGGCACCGAGCAACCGTCGGTCCCGCGGGGTGCCCGCCCCAGGTCACAGCCGGTCATGGATTCAAACACGCCCAACACCCGTTGCTGCACGGGGTGCGTGATCCTGGTGTAACCGTCCACCACTTCGCCTTTGTGGAGCGCGGTGGCGATCATGCCCGCATGTTTGCCCGAACAGTTGTTGTGAATGGCGTGGGGTGGCGCATCGGCCTTTGCGAGGTTCTGGGCGGCGGGCGCGCTTGAAGGCGGTTGCGCCCCGCATTCAAACTGCTCCGGGTTTGCACCGGCGCGCTGCAACATCTCCCGGACGGCACTCACATGGCGTTCCTCACCCAGATGCGAGGCACAGGCGAGTGCGATTTCCACATCGCCGAACCCGAACGCGTCTGCTGCTCCGGATTCGACCAATGGCAGCGCTTGCACGGGTTTGATGGCCGAGCGGGGAAACATCTCGCGGGTGACATCACCTATAGCGTGCACCACGGTTCCATCGGGTGCCACCACGGCAATGGCACCGCGGTGACGGCTTTCGACAAAGGATCCGCGTATGACCTCGACGAGGACCGGGTTTGCGGTCTCACCGGTCGCGGGCAGATCGGGGTGGTGTGGCATAATGAGGTCGTCCATCGAGGCTCACCTTGCCTCGCTCACAGGGGGCATGCAAGTTAGCGCCAAGCGAGAATTTGGAGCGACGTTTCATGTCGGAAAACAGAGTACGCGGCTATTTTGCAGTTGGGGTCGAAGGCATTTCGAAACCGATGAATGTTGGTGCGATCATGCGGACCGCGCATGCCTTCGAGGCCAGCTTTGTCTTCACTATTGGCGCGGTTTATTCCAAGCGTGAAGGTGGTCGATCTGACACATCGGATGCCCCGGCGCATTTACCACTCCACGAATATACCGGACTTGATGACTTCACCTTGCCGCGCGGATGCGACCTTGTGGGCGTGGAACTCACCGATGACGCGGTCGATTTGCCGAGTTTTCGCCACCCCCAGCGGGCGGCATATGTGCTTGGCCCCGAGCGCGGGTCTTTGTCTCCTGCGCTGTCGGCGCGATGCACACACGTCGTCAAGATTCCGACACGTTTTTGCGTGAATGTCGGGGTTGCGGCTGCGATCGTGATGTACGACCGCACGCTCACGCTGGGGCGACATCCCGCGCGTCCATTGATGCCGGGCGGGCCGCTCGAACCTCTCCCGGACCATGTTCATGGTGGTCCGGTCTTTCGTGGCCGGGAAACTTCGTAAAAGGCCGAACAATAACAAGACCTTGATCACGGAGTGGCTTG
>JABJAG010000220.1 GCA_018666195.1 Alphaproteobacteria bacterium | reverse complement strand
GTGAGCGGGTCTATGAATTGTTCCCTCGGCTGGGCGAACGTCGCAAACAGGAAGGCACGACCCTTTCCGGCGGCGAGCAGCAGATGCTGGCCATCGGACGAACTCTGGCCCGGGATGTAAAACTTCTGCTGCTTGATGAGCCTTATGAAGGTCTCGCGCCCGTGATTGTTCAGGAGATTGAACGCACTTTGGAGCAGATCAAAACCCTGGGAATGACCACGATCATCGTTGAACAGAATGCCATTGCAGCCCTGCATCTGGCGGATCGTGCGATCATTCTGGATATGGGACAGGTCGTGTTTGACGGCACTGCGCAGGAGGTGCTCGATAACGCCGAATTGCGTCAGCAGTACCTCGCCATCTGATCTGGCGAAGGCCTGTTCTCAGGCGTTTGACCGGCGTATCAGATAAAGCCCGCTTGCTGCGATGATCATGCCGCCAAAAATTGTCGGCAGGTCGGGGATGTCTCCAAAAACGGCAAATCCCAACGCCGAAGCGTAGATCAATTCGATATAAGCAAACGGCGCGACCACGGATGCGGGTGCCCATTGGTAGGCCTTGATCAGGCAGAAATGGGCCATTGCTCCCAGACAGGCGGCAGCCATCAGGAAAAGCACGGCTTCAGTGCTCGGGTAAATCCAAAAGAACGGAACTGCAACCGAGGACGCGATCAGGCCGACCCATGTCGCGTTGTACAGGATGGTTGTCGGGCCGACCGACTGGCTGATCGGGCGCGTCATCGTTTGATAAATTGCGACACTGACGGCTGCACCCAGCGGGACCAGAGCCGTCCAGTTGAACAACCCGCTGCCGGGCTGGATGATGACCAAAACCCCGCCAAACCCGACCACAATTGCGACCCAGTGGCCGCGGGTGACTTTCTCTTTCAACGTGATGACAGAAAGTGCCGTGATCAGCAGCGGTGCCACGAACGCGATGGCGATCGCATCTGCCAGCTGCATGAGTCCGACAGCGACAAACATGGCGCAGATGGTGATCGTCAGCATCAGGCCGCGCAGGACCTGCAATCCCATCATGGGGGACGTGACCATGCGGACGACGCGCGGTGCAAACAGGGCGGATAACAGGATGAACTGAAACGCGTACTGGGACCACAGGATCACGGCTATGGGAACCTCACCACGCACCGACTTGATGAAGGTGTGCATGGCAATGAAGCACAGTGAGGCAAAGCACATGATGGCGATGGCTTCGATCCGGGAACGAGGACGCGGCATCGCAGGGTCTGAAGACGTCATGCGGTCAGCATTTCTGCCGAAATTTTCTCTGCCATCATGATGGTCGGGATGTTTGTGTTGCCCCTTGGCAACGTGGGCATCAGGGACGCGTCCACAACGCGCAAGCCTTTGACCCCGAAAACACGGCCCTGCGCATCGGTCACGGCGTTCGGATCATCTGCGGACCCCATACGACAGCTGCCGGCGGGGTGGAAGACGCCCGCGATGCTTTTGGTGACGATGTCGTTCAGAGCTTCGGAGTCATGGGACAGTGTTTCAAGGTCGATCCCCGGTTCGGACAATCCGGCAAGGATGGGTTTGCCAAGTGCGGGGAGCGTGTCGAACACGCCGGACAGGATTTTTGCCCGGATGGTGTTGGACAGGGTGATGTCGTTGAGCGCGCGCATCTTGTTCGGGCGAGAAACCGGGACGGCGCTGTGCCAGAGCGGGCGTATTTCCGGGGAGTGCAGCATGTCGATCACCTTTTGCACGCCGCCGACCAGACATTGGCGGTCACGTTCATCGCTGAGATAGTTGAACTCAATCCGGCGTTCCCCGTTTTCTGTGAGCGTGACGGCACCCCGCGAGGCCGGTTTCAGGATCGTTGGCACCAGCGCCCCGATCCGGCGCCCCAGGGCATGCCAACCGGTTTTACTGCTGATCGACATACTCATATCCAACTCGCCACAACCCGGGACACCCGAGGAGTAGCGCATGGTCGCTATTGAATGGGATTTGAGCGCGGCTGGCTGAGCCGCTTCTTTGCGAAGCTGGGTCACCACATAGACAACGGCGTGGTTCTGTAGGTTTGCGCCAACGCCGGGGCGGTCGGCGACGATTGAAATTCCTGCGTCCTGAAGATTGTCCGCGGGACCGACACCTGCGCGCTGGAGCAGGACCGGGGATTGAAGGGCGCCCGCGCAGACAATGACTTCATGTGCGCTGAAAGATTGAAATTGCCCGGCCACATGCGCTGTGACACCGGTGATGGTGGTGCCTTCACTGGTCAGGCCCTCGACGGTGACATCCGTCACAATCTCCAGATTGTCACGCGCACGGATATCGGCATCCAGATAACAGATGGCGGTTGATGCGCGCTTGTCCGGGAAGCGGCTCAGGGGCAAAGCGCCGATCCCTTCACGAAACTCGGCATTGAGATCAGAGATTTCGGCGAGTTGCTGATTGCGTCCCCAATCGGCGACTCCGTTCACGAAGGGGGGCCAGTCACCCCGGGGTACGCGGCGGATCGGAATGGGGCCATCAGCGCCATGTGCGTCACCCGTGACGTCGATATCGGTTTCCAGTGCCCGGAAGTAGGGGAGTACGCTGTCCCAGTTCCAGCCTGTCGCGCCCAGAGAATCCCATTCGTTGTAATCAAGCGGCAGGCCACGCAGAGCGACCATGCCGTTGATGGATGACGTCCCGCCCATGATGCGACCCTGACGGAACGGTCCTGCCGGTGAGTTGTCACGGCGATAGGGATGTCCGACCATGTTGCGCCATGCATAAGCCGGATTGAAATAGGACATCGGATAGGTGTCGAGAACGTCGGCCGGTTCCTTACCCGGCGGAGTGTCCTGTCCCGCTTCGAGCAGCAGCACGCGATTGGATGATTTTGCAGACAGCCTGTTGGCCATCACGCAGCCTGCCGAGCCGGCACCAACAATGATGTAGTCGTAGTTCCCGTTCATCAGAATCCCCATCCAGAACGTTTGAAGATGGGAAAATGGCAGGACTGTTTTCGAATGTCACGAGGTGGCCGCATTCCGTCGTGCCGGACCGTCACATAACGTTGTTCGTTATGTGGATATTACCTGTTGCCAATACGTGTGTTTGCCACTGTGATGGGTTCCAATTGGGCTCAAAAATCATGATTCTTGGCATTCTGGGAGGAAACCCATGAACAAGTTCAAAGCTGTAGCTGTTGCCGCCGGTTGGCATCAACGTGTTTGTTGTCAAAGGCATCGCGGATGGGGTTCCTTTCAACACGATATTCCGCGGCATCTGGCCCTTCTGGTTTGCGATGCTGGCCTGTGTAATTCTGTTGGTACTATTCCCGGAAATCGCGTTGATTTTACCCAATACGATGTTCGGCTAACTGCGACCCTACGACCTCACCAATGAACCTACGCGCTCTTGTTTATGGAATGATTGTCGGGCTGTTCGTCGCGGCTGTTCTGTACTTCTTTGTACTGGAACGTGACGCGGATGCGTTTGACGCGGGACGCTCGGGGTCGGTTGACCAGATAGCATCCGGGTTCGGAGAAACCTTGCCGCGATAGCCGGGCATCCAAATCGAACCGGAAAGCGCGCCGGTTGGCGGCGCTTTCCGTCGATATGACCTATTTCTTCAGAAGCACCCACAGCGCGTGGATTACGCCTGGGAAGAAGAAAAGTATTGTGAGCAGGATATTGAGCCAGAATTGGCCGCCAATTCCGACTTTGAGAAACACCGCCAGAGGGGGAATGAAAAGGGCGATGATGATGCGGATGATTTCCATGATCATAGGCTCCGTATTTTTGTTGTTTTGATTCGCACCGTATAGGGCAGATTCGCCGATCCGCTTTATGTTTGTTTTGCCATTTTACCAGAGCGTCACCTTCGCCTTTCTCGGCCAGGCGATATCGTAATTCTCGCCACCCAGACGGTTGTCGGTCAGGTCAGCCAGAATTTCCCCCGGTGTGGGCAGATCGCCAGGCGCAATATGACGGTCCGGGTTCCACAGTTCGGCGCGGACGATGGCGCGCGCGCACTGAAAATAGATCGCATCGACTTCGGTCACAATCACGGACCGGGGCGCTTTGCCATCCATCGCGAAGGATTCAAGCAGATCAGGCTCGATCGAAAGATGGGCACGGCCATTGATCCGTAAGGTACTGCCACTGCCGGGCAATAGGAAAAGCAGGGCGACATTGGGATTGCGGACAATGTTGCGCAGGGAATCAACACGGTTGTTACCCCGGCGATCCGGCATCATCACGGTATTTTCGTCATGGACGCGAACGAAGCCCGGTTTGTCGCCGCGCGGCGAGCAATCGAGGCCTTCGGGCCCCGAAGTCGCCAGTGCCACGAATGGCGAAGCTTCGACCATTTTCCGATAGTGCTCTGTGATGTGGCTCACCTCTTTGGCGAGCGAGGTCTCAACAGGCGCGCCATAAAGCGCAGCGAGTTCTTCGACGGTGGTGATTTTGGACATGATGCGGGTCCTTGCATGAGGCCGGGAGC
Source organism: Alphaproteobacteria bacterium (assembly GCA_018666195.1). Lineage (GTDB taxonomy): Bacteria > Pseudomonadota > Alphaproteobacteria > UBA6615 > UBA6615 > JABJAG01. The sequence goes on along the minus strand of JABJAG010000220.1, from coordinate 2,530 downwards.
TCTCTGCTGTAGCACAGACAACTGATCCCCTGCATGCAAAGGCTGCTTATCAGGATTGCTGGGTCACTGCGCTGTGGCGAGCATGGACTCAACGCGTGCGCGCAAGGTCGGGTCAGCCTGTGCGGCCCGCGCCATGTTGGTGTATTCGTCGACGGTAAAACCCACGTTCTCAATCGCGGTGTTCATCAACTCGCGGGCTTCATCGACGAGTGTCTGCGCCTCGAATTTGGTTTTGGTCGCCTGCAACAGCGGTTCGTATTTCAGGCGCAGGGCAGACACTTGTCGGGCAGCCACCACAAACCGTTCTATCGTCTCTTCGTCATAGGCGCCTTGCGCGATTTGTTCGTGCGAACCTGTTGCGCTGACACCATGCGCAGACACAATGATGGTCAGCGCAACGAGCGCACCGAGTACGAGGCGATAAACTTCACCTGCGGGGGGTCTGATCATTTCACTCTCCCGGGTGCCTATCAAAAGGCGGGAAGACATTGTTTCGGCCAGAGCAATCGTTAGGCGGGCAGGTCCCAGCCAATCCATTTGCAGAGCGCTTCACCCATCACCAGTTCAAGGTCACGTCCGGATAGCCATGGCAATTCCTCGGTGAACAGGGTCACACATTCGCGATAGCTGCAGTTCATGCGCGAGAGGTCTGTTCCCCAGAAACTACGATCAGGTCCGAATGCGTCAAAAATACGGTGCAATTCGTCGTGGATGTTGGTGTGCGGGTAGGGGTCGGTTGAATTGCCGTTCGCACCGGACATTTTGACCGCCACATTCGAATGCTTCGCCAATGCCACCAGGTCCGGCAGCGTTTCAAAGGATTCGGCATCCTTTTTGAACGGGCTGGCACCCAGATGATCGATCAGAAAGGGAATATCGGGATACTGCTCCGCAAGCTCTCCGACGCGCGGCAGGAAGTCATGGGCCAGGAGGCCTACGGGCATCTTCTGCTCGTTGGCGATCGGCCAGATCCAGTCCGTCGTGCCGTCGTGGGGCCAGTTTTCGCGACCGGGCGCGATGAACAGGAAACGAAGACCCGACATGCCGGGGGTGTCTGTCCAGCTGGCCAGTTTGGCGGCGCCAATTTCAGGTTGGTCCATGTGCACCCAGCCGAGGACCTTGAACCGGTCCGGATGGGCATTGGCAGCGGCAATTGCAATTTCATTGCCGTTGGGAACAACGCCCGGCGGATGCAGGATCACGCGGTCGACACCGGCCTCATCCATCTCGGCAATCAAGTCGTCAGCGGTGAAGTTCATCACCTGACGATGAATCGGCGCCATCTGGGTGTTGATCCAGATATGGACCTGTGAATCGACGATCAGCATGTTTTGTCTCCCCAAATGTATGTTCCTGCAACTATGACCGATCAGGTAACGGATTGCGTTACAGATCGTGGCACAAGCTCATGTCGTGAGCGCAACTAGGCAGCGTCCTCCAGGATCATATCGGATGCTTTTTCACCGATCATGATGGCTGGCGCGTTTGTGTTGCCCGAGATGAGCGTCGGCATGATCGACGCATCGGCGACCCGCAGACCTTCAATGCCGTAAACCCTCAGGCGTTCATCGACGACAGCTGTGGGGTCTGATCCCATGCGGCAGGTGCTGACCGGGTGGTAGCTGGTGCGCGCCATGCGATACAGGTAATCGACGATTTCGTCGTCGTTCACGCAATCAGGGCCTGGCTCGTGTTCCTCGACCACATATTTGAGGAACGCCGACTGACTGGTGATCTTCCGCATGATTTTCACTGCACCAACCAGCACATCGCGGTCCTTCTGCGCGGTCAGGTAATTGGGCTGGATATCCGGGGACACGAAAGGGTCGGCGGAGACGATATTCACATGTCCGTGGCTTTCCGGACGCAACAACGCCGAAACAATAGTTGCTCCGGGGAAGGGAAACGGGTTGCCGCCAACTTCAGGTGAGCTGAACAGCATCATCTGCGACTGGATGTCCGGAGATACGGCGGACGGGTCCACCTTGAAGAACCCTTGCGCGAAGGACACACCCATGGCCAGGAAGCCGGAGCGATTGTAGGCATACTGCGCCGCTGTCTTCATCCGGATCGGGAAACTGTTCACAACATCATTCACGGTGAACCGCTTGTTCAGGCGGAACATCAACGGGACATTGATGTGGTCACACAATCTGTCACCGACGCCTGGCATATCAGCGACCACGTCGATCCCGTGACTGCGCAGCAATTCAGCCGGACCCAGCCCCGACAACTGCAGCAATTGCGGGGAGTTGATCGCGCCACCGGACACGATGATCTCGCGCCCGGCATGCGCGGCGACCGTGCGGCCTTTCTGGTCATATTCAAGGCCGGTTGCGCGTTTGCCGTCAAACAGCAGGCGCAGCGCGTGCGCTTCGGTCGCGACAGTCAAATTCGGGCGCTTGCGAACAGGTTTGAGATAGCCCACAGCCGCCGAGCAACGCCGACCATTGCGCATCGTCCACTGGCTGTATCCAAAGCCGGTCTGGTCCGCTCCGTTGAAGTCGTCGTTGCGGGGATGACCCGCCGC